>JBBPYZ010000193.1:0-5817 GCA_038199465.1 Acidimicrobiales bacterium
CACGTTGCACACGTTGGAGGTGGCGTGGCTCTGCAGGTTGACGGCGGCCTTCACCACGTCCGGCGGCCCCAGCATCCACCCCACCCGCCACCCGGTCATGGCGTAGGTCTTGGCCACCCCGTTGACCACGATGGTGCGGTCGGCCATGGCCGGCACCACCACGGGCAGGCTGTGCATCGACGCCGTGCCGTAGGTGAGGTGCTCGTAGATCTCGTCGGTCACCACCCACAGGCCGTGCTCGTCGGCCCACCGGCCGATGGCCCGGGTCTCCTCCTCGGTGCAGACGGCCCCGGTCGGGTTCGACGGGCTGCAGAACAGCAGCGCCTTGGTGCGGGGGGTGCGGGCCGCCTCGAGCTGGTCGATCGTGGGGATGAAACCGGTGGCCTCGGTGGTGGCCACCTCCACGGGCACGCCCCCGGCCAGTCGGATGGCCTCGGGGTAGGTCGTCCAGTACGGGGCGGGGAGGATGACCTCGTCGCCCGGGTCGAGGAGGGTGGCAAACGCCTGCTCCACCGCCTGCTTGCCGCCGTTGGTCACCAGGACCTGGGCGGGGGTCACCTGGAAACCGGTGTCCCGGGCGGTCTTGGCGGCGATGGCGTCGCGCAGCTCGGGGAGGCCGGCCACCGGGGTGTAGCGGTGGTTCCTCGGGTCCCGGCAGGCGGCGGCGGCGGCCTCGACGATGGCGGCCGGGGTGGGGAAGTCGGGCTCGCCCGCCCCGAAGCCGATCACCGGCTCGCCGGCGGCCTTCATCGCCTTGGCCTTGGCGTCGATGACGAGGGTGGCCGAGGGGGCCACGGCGGCGATCCGGGCGGAGATGCGGGCCATGCCTGCCATGCTGGCAGACGTGGCCAACCCCCCTGTCTCGAACTCCCCGGGCGCCGGCATCGTGCTGCCCGACGACCTCAAGCCCGCTGACGGCCGCTTCGGCTGCGGCCCGTCGAAGGTCCGGCCCGAGGCGGTGGCCTCCCTCGCCGAGCGCGCCGGCGACTGGATGGGCACCAGCCACCGCCAGAAGCCGGTGAAGGAGGTCGTCGGCCGCCTGCGGTCCGGCCTGGCCTCGCTCTTCTCCCTGCCCGACGGCTACGAGGTGGCCCTGGGCAACGGCGGCGCCACCGCCTTCTGGGACGCCGCCAGCTTCTCGCTGGTCGAGGCGGCCAGCCAGCACCTCAGCTTCGGCGAGTTCTCCTCGAAGTTCGCCGCCGCTTGCACCGCCGCTCCTCACCTGGGCGACACCGACGTCATCACCTCGCCGACGGGCACCGCCCCCGCCTTCGCCCCGGCGGCGGGGATCGACGCCTACTGCCACCCCCACAACGAGACCTCGACCGGGGTGATGGTCACCCCCCACCGCCCCGAGGGCGCCGATGCGGGCGCCCTGGTGCTGATCGACGCCACCTCGGGCGCCGGTGGACTGCGCTTCGACCCGGTCGACGTCGACGCCTACTACTTCGCCCCCCAAAAGTGCTTCGCCTCCGACGGCGGCCTGTGGCTGGCCCTGCTGTCGCCCGCCGCCCTCGAGCGCATCGCCCGCCTCTCGGCCGACCGCTGGTGCCCTGCCTCCCTCGACCTGCAGATCGCCGTCGACAACAGCCGCCTGAACCAGACCTACAACACCCCGGCCCTCGCCACGCTGTGGATGACGCTGCACCAGGTTGAGTGGATGAACGACCAGGGCGGCCTCGAATGGGCGGCCAGCCGCAGCGACGCCAGCGCGGAGATCCTCTACGGCTGGGCCCAGTCCTCCAGCTACGCCACCCCGTTCGTGCAGAAGCCCGACGAGCGCAGCCGGGTGGTGGGCACCATCGACCTGGACGACGCCATCCCTGCCGACCAGGTGAACGCCGCCCTGCGGGCCAACGGCATCGTCGACACCGACGGCTACCGCAAGCTCGGCCGCAACCAGCTGCGAGTGGGCATGTTCCCCGCCGTCGACCCCGCCGACGTCGAGGCCCTGACCAAGTGCATCGACTACATCGTCGAGCGCCTGGCTGACTGACGGATCCGTCGTGACCAACCTCGGCTTCGGATGGGATGGGGAAGGCTGGCAGGACGGCGGAATGTTTCGCATCGTTGCATTCGCCGCCCTGTCCGTCGGGCTGCTGGTGGGCTGCTCGAGCGGCCCGGACGTGCCCGCGCCGCAGGCCGCGTCCAGCACGGCCGGGCCGGGGGCGGCGGCGGCCCAGCGGTTTCCCGACATCGTCGGGGTCGAGGTCTCCCGAAGTGGCTCCGGGTACACCTTCGCCGTGACGGTGAGCTCCCCGTACGACACCGCCCAGCGCTACGCCGACGCCTTCCGCGTGCGGGCCGAGGACGGCACCGTCTACGGGGTGAACGAGCTGACCCACGACCACGCGAGCGAGCAGCCCTTCACCCGCTCGCTGTCCGGGGTGCAGATCCCGGCCGGCGTCACCAACGTGGTGGTCGAGGGGCGCGACCAGGCCAACGGCTGGGGAGGCGCGACGCAGGCCGTCGAGCTGCCGACCTGACCGGGCCCTTGAGATTAACGATCTGCCCGTTCCGGAGGCCCATCGGCGATCGGTACGGCGGGAATGCTCATCCCTCGTGCGGCCAACCGGATCCATTCGGAAGCTGGGCAGTCAAAGAAGGAGTGAGGCATGCCTGCTACCATGCCTGCATGGCGCAGCTCACCGTTCGTGCTCCTGAGGATCTCGTTGCTCGCATTCGGTTGGCCGCCGCCGCCGCCGGGCAGTCGATGAACGAGTTCGTCATCGTCGTGCTGGATGCTGCCACCGATCCCAATCTGGCCGGGTCGCAGGCCGAGCGGATACGCCAAAGGCTGGCTCAAGCGGGGTTGCTCGAGCCGTTCCTGCACGATGCGACAGCACGACCGAGCCCCGAGGCGGTCCGCCAGGCTGGAGTGCGCGGCACATCTGGGCGTTCGCTGGCCGACCTGGTCCATGAAGGACGGTGACCACGTTCGCCGACTCGTCGGTGATCGTGAAGCTCTACGTCCCCGAGGCCGGGCATGCACAGGTCCGCCGGCTGGGACGCCCACTGCTCATCTCGGGACTGGCCACGGTCGAGGTGGCAGGGGCCATCTGGCGCAAGCAGCGACTTGGCGAGCTCGATCCGGCCGATGCCGCGCTGCTCGTGCGGGCCTTCCTGGCGGACTGCGCCGAACCCGGTGATGCCTCCCCGTTCGTGACGGTTGCCGTGCTGGCCGGCATCCTGCGGCACGCGACCCAGCTCGTGGCCCGGAATCCGCTGCGGGCCTACGACGCCGTGCAGCTCGCCAGCGCGCTGGCCGCCCAGGAGGCCCTCGGTGAGCCTGTCGCCTTCGCCGCTGCCGATCGGGCCCTGAATACGGCGGCGGCCTCCGAGGGCCTCGTCCTCGCCGCGCTCGACTGATGTCGGACCGGGAGGCCTCCGACGGTGCCTCCTTCCCGCGCTACAGCGAGAAGCGGTGGCGGAGCCAGTCGGACAGCAAGGGGTCGACGATCACCGTGTGGCCGTCGGCCTCGCGGACGTGGCCGTGATCGTTGAGCGCAGCTCGCGCCGCAGTTGCCGTGCCCTTGGCCAGGTCGTGGATCATGGCGGTGCGGCCGTAGATCGAACCGGTGGTGGCCAGTGACCGCAGCGCCTTCTGCTGGCCGAGCGGCAGACTGGCGTGGAGACGTTCGAGGCCGCCGGCCACGTCGGCCCGCACCTGTTCGAGCGTCAGCTCCCAGGTGCCGTCCCCGGCGCCCTCCCCCTCCGGCGTCACCCGCCACGCAGCGTCGGCCAGCTGCATCGATCGCTGCGGATGGCCGCCGGCGAACGCGGCGATGCGGTCGGGCAGCGGTCCGGCGTCGCGGCGGGTCGCCGCGAACCCCTCGGTCACGATGTCGAAGACGGCGCTGGGCGAAAGCGGCCCGATCTCGATGAGGTCGGCCTGGCCGTAGAAGGGCTGGGCCTGGGAGGTGAACAGGGTGCGCATCATCGACGGCTCCGACCCGGCGAACACGAGCCCGAGATGCTGGTAGTGGTGCTGCAGGCCCGTCCGCAGCATCCCGGCGGCGCCCGCCACCCCCGAGATCCCGGAGAACTCGTCGAAGGCGATCACCAAGGGAGTGGTCTCGGCCGCCCGCACCAGCACCTCGAGGAGGGCACGCACGGTGAGGGCGGGGTCGGGACGGTCGCGAGCTGCGCCCCGCATCTCGACCTTGACCCCCCCGATCTGCAGCGACGTCGCCGCAGCAACACGACCGAGCACCTGGCGCAACGAGCCCCGCACGGCGTCGAGGCCGTCGTCCAGCCGGGCCGCCAGGTCGGCGAGGGAGGTGAGGGCGTACAGGTCGACCCAGACCGGTGTCGGGCCCACCTGTTCGAGATCGGACAGGACCCGGCGCAGCACGCTGGTCTTGCCGTAGCGCCGGGGCCCGACCAACACGGTCACGCGGTGGTCGACGAGACGCTCGGCCAGGTCGCGCACCAAAGCGTCGCGGCCCGCGACCTGTCCCGGCATGAGCGGGCCCTGGTAGGGGAATGGCGAGCCGTCCATGTCAGTAATGGTACCGTAGAACCGAACCTGCACGGTATGCTCTTTCGGAACCACTCCTAGGAGGAGTCCTAGGAGCATGCTGAAATACTCGGCTCGACTGCCGCGAATCCTGGCGTCGTCGCAGGTCAGGCCGTCGCGGGCGCAGCCGCCTCGCTCTACTTCAGCACACTCCTAGGCCAACCGGTGCGGGAACCGACGAGGCTCAGGTGCTGCGGCCGTGGCCGGTGCCGGCGGGGATGATCCAGCGGACAGAGAGCGTGGTGACCTCAGCGATGAGGTCGAAGTCACGGTCGTAGTGCAGCACGGTGGCGTCGTGCTCCAGGGCGGTGGCTGCGACGAGGAGATCGGGGATCGGCCGGCGGTGCAACGCGGCGCTGGCCAGCCGCCGCTGGATGTCCAGCGCCCGGAGCGCGACCGACTGCGTGAGGTGGAGCCAGGGCAGCCTCGTCAGGTCCTCCCGCCGCAGCTCGTAGTCCGCCGAGCCGCGGGCTGAGTACAGGAGCTCCAGGGCGACGATCTCGGTCATGAACAACGATCCGTCGGTCGCCAGCGCCCTGAGCAGGCCGTCAGCGATCGGGCTGTGGCGCTGCTGCTCGAACGCCGACTTGTCGGCCAGGAAGACGCCTACCGCCACGCGCCCCGCATGACCTCGGGATCGAGGAGGTCGTCGTCGGCCGTGCGAAGGGCCTCCAGGACGGCCAGTCGCTTGGGGCGACCGGCGATCTCGGCCAAGGCTCGGTTCACCGTATCGACCTTCGTCGTGGTGCCGAGCTCCGCCGCCGCCGCAGCCAACGCCTCATCATCGATGTCCACCAGCGTCCGGGTCACCTGGTTCTCCTCGCTTCGGCGTATATCGCAGAATCAGGAGAACGATATCAGCTCAGGAGGCGGGAGATGACCGTCTGGTCGGCGGCGCCGTCGTGGGTGAGCTCGCCGTCGCGCAGGGCCAGGCAGCGGTTGGCCCGGTCGACGTACTCCATCTGATGAGTGGCGACGACCACGGTGGCGCCGGAGTCGGCGGCGTCGTCGAGGAGGTCGAGGAGGGCGGCCTTACCGCCCTGGTCGAGGCCGATGAAGGGCTCGTCGACCACCAGCACCTCGAAGGGGCGCACCAGGCCGAGCACGAGCGAGGTCTTCTGGCGCAGGCCGCGGGAGAACCGGGCCGGCAGGTCGTCGAGGCGGTTGGTGAGGCCGAGCCGGTCGACCAGGTAGGCCGAGCGGTCCTGCCAGCCGTCGGTGTCGTGGAGGCGGGCCACGAACTCGACGTGCTCGGCCAGCGACAGGTCGTCGTAGAGGACGGGGTCGTCGGGGAGGTA
>JBBPYZ010000194.1:0-6951 GCA_038199465.1 Acidimicrobiales bacterium
GGCCGACCGCCGGGCGGCGGCGCTGACCGCGGCCCCTGCGCTCGAGCGGTGGACAACCGGGCGGGCCGAGCCGACACCGGCGCTCGTGCGCGCCTGGGCCGTGGCCAACGGCCACCTGGTCAGCGACCGGGGCCGCCTCCCGGCCGACGTGCAGCAGGCCTACGCCGCCGCCCACCCTGACCCGCCGGACCGCAGCGCAAGAGATCACGAAGTGCGGAACACAGCGCCCTGACCTCCAGCCGGCAGACCGACCTCAGCTCGACGGGGTCACGCGAGACGAGACACAGGCGCTGACTTCCGGCCGCCACACCCACCTCAGCACGACAGGTCACGATTGCGGGACGCGGCCCGCTGCGCGCCGCCCCAACCCGCCATGGGAATCCGATGGGCTCGGCCGGTCAGGCCGCATCCGGCGCACCGGCTCGGAGGGTCCCGGGGCGAGGCTCGGTGTTCGCGAGCCAGCCCTAGCATCGCCGGTCGTGGCCGAAGCTGTCGTCGTGGCCGATCAGGTGGCCAAGCGGTGGGGGTCGACCCAGGCGTTGAGCTCGGCCACGTTCACCGTCGGACGGGGGATCACCGGGCTGCTCGGAGCCAACGGGGCGGGCAAGACCACGCTGCTGACGCTGATCCTGGGCCTCCACCGGCCCGACGGCGGCAGCCTCCGCGTCCTGGGCGTCGACCCCATGGAGGCGGGGCCGGCGGTGCGGGCCCGCATCGGCTACGCCCCCGAACACGACGGGCTGCCGCCCGATGTGGCCGCCCACGACATGGTGCGCCACATCGCCGAGATCCACGGCCTGCCCGGGCGGGTGGCCACGGCCCGGGCCAGCGACGCCCTCTATGAGGTGGGCCTCGGCGAGGAGCGCTTCCGTCCCGTGGGCACCATGTCCACCGGGCAGCGCCAGCGGGTGAAGCTGGCCCAGGCCATCGTCCACGACCCCGCCCTGGTCCTGCTCGACGAGCCCACCAACGGCCTCGACCCCGTCCAGCGCGAGCAGATGCTGGCCCTCATCCGCCACGTCGGCCACGATCTCGGCCTCGACGTGATCCTGTCGTCCCACCTGCTCGACGAAGTCGAGCGGGTCAGCGACGCGGTGGTCATCATCGAACAGGGCCACGCCACCGTCGGCGGCCGGATGGACGAGCTGCGCAACGCCGGGGCCAACGAGCTGGTGGTGACCCTCGACGACCCGGACGGCGCCGCCCGGCTCGTGGAGGGACTGCAGCGCCGACAGGTGGGCGCCACCGACGCCGGCCAGGGCAAGGTGGCGGTGGCCCTCACCGACGACGTCGTCTTCGACGCCGTGCGCGACGAGGTGGCCCGCATCGGCCTCGGCGTGCGGGCCATGAAGGTCCGCACCCGCTCGCTCGAAGAGGTCTTCCTGGCCGGCCAGCTGGGCGCAGCATGACCGATGCGAGGATCTACGAGCAGGGGTACCGGCGCTACGACGGGGCCCGCCTGGGGCGGGCGGCGGCCGTGCGCAGCCTGTGGAAGCACACCGTGCAGCGGGTGCTGGGCCTGCGGCGTTCGGCCCGCCACAAGGTGCTGCCGTTCCTGGCCATCCTCTTCGCCTACCTGCCGGCCGTCGCCTTCATCGGCATCCTGGCCCTGATCCCGACCGACGCCGACCGGGCCCGCGACCTGGCGCCCACCTACTCGCAGTACTACGGCTTCGTCACCGCAGCCATCGCCCTGTTCATCGTGTTCAGCGCCCCCGAGGCCCTCTGCCCGGATCGGCGCTACCGCAGCATGAGCCTGTACCTGGCCTCGCCGCTCACCCGCGAGACCTACCTCCTGGCCAAGGCGCTGGCGGTCTTCACCGTGCTGTGCCTGGTGACGATCGGGCCGCTCGTGCTGCTCCTGATCGGCTACGTCCTGCAGAGCAACGGGCCCGACGGGCCGCTCGGGGTGCTGGCCGAGCTGGCCCGGATCGTCGGCGCCGGCACCGCCGTCGCCCTGTTCGGCACGGCCTTCGCCCTCGCCCTGGCCAGCCTCACCGACCGCAAGGGGCTGGCCACCGGAGGGGCGCTGATCGTGCTGTTCGGCACCCACGTCGTCGGCGGGGTGCTGGCCTACGCGCTCGACCTGTCGAAGGCCGCCATCATGCTCAGCCTGTTCATCGCCCCCTTCGAGGTGGCGGGCCGGATCCTCGACGCTCCCACCAGCGCGTCGGCGGCACCGCCCACCGCCAACGTCGTCGTCTTCCTGGCCGCGTTGGCGTGGGTGGCCCTGTTCTCGATGGTGGTCTACCTGCGCTACGCCACCCTGCGGGTGACCCGGTGACCGCCGCCGCCGCCGTGGCCCCGCCGGCCGAGGCCCCCGCCGTGACGACGATCGCCGTCGACCGGTTGAGCAAGTGGCTGGGGCCAGTGGTGGCGCTCTCCGACGTGTCCTTCACCATCGGACCCGGCGTGACCGCGCTGCTGGGCCCGAACGGGGCGGGCAAGTCCACCCTGCTGCGCATCCTGTGCGGCCTCACCGGCGCCTCCCAGGGCACCGTGCGGGTGCTCGGCGTCGACCCCCGCACCGACCTGGCCCTGCGGGGCCGCTTGGGCCTGGTGGCCCAGCAGGAGAGCTTGTTCGAGCAGCTGCGAGCCGTGGACATCGTGGCCCTCTCGGCCGGGCTCCACGGCGTGGCCGACAGCGCGAGCGCGGCCCGGGGCGCCCTGGAACTGGTCGACCTCGACCCCGCCGATGCCCGCCCGGTCCGCACCTACTCCAAGGGCATGCGCCAGCGGGTCAAGGTCGCCGCCGCCGTGGTGCACGACCCGACGGTGGTGGTGCTCGACGAGCCCCTCGAGGGGCTGGACCCCCGCCAGCGGGTTCGGATGATCGAGCTGTTCGTGCACCTGGGGGCGCAAGGCCGCACCGTGCTGGTGTCGAGCCACGTGCTGGACGAGGTCGAGCGGTTCGGGTCGCAGGTCCTGGTGCTGGCCAAGGGGCGGCTGGCCGCCTCGGGCGACTTCCGGGCCATCCGCGACCTCATGGACGAGCGGCCCCACCGCCTCCGCCTGCGGGCCAGCGACGCCCGCCGCCTCGCCGCCGCCCTGATGGCCGGAGGCACCGTGGTCGGGACCCACCTCGAGGCGGTCGACAGCGTGCTGGTCGACACCGTCCTGGTCGGTGCCTTCCGCCGGGCGCTGCCCCGGGCGGCCGCGGCCGAGGGCATCCGCCTCCTCGAGGTCACCCCCCTCGACGACGACCTCGACAGCGTCTTCCGCTACCTGGTGGACCGCTGACGGTGGCCCTCGTCTACCGCCTGCTGCTGCGCAGCCTCGTCACCAGGGCCCGGGTCATCGCCCTGTCGGCCATCGGGCTCGTTGGCATCCTGCTCGGGTTGGCCATCGGTGTCTCCGACCTCAGCGCCGCTGACCGGTCGCACGCCATAACCCGCGACCTGCTGGGCGGGTTCGGCCTCAACCTGGTGGTGCCCGTCACCGCCCTGGTGTTCGCCAGCGCCGCCTTCGGCGACCCCACCGACGACCGCACCATGGTCTACCTGTGGCTCACCCCGATCCCCCGGTGGCGGCTGGTGGCCGCCGGCTGGGCGGCGGCGCTGAGCGTTGCTGCGCCGGTGGCCATCCTGCCCGTCACCGTCGCCGCCGCCGTGGCCGGCGCACCGGGCCGACTGGTGGCCGGGACCGTGGCCGGCGCCCTGCTGGCCACGATGGGCTACACCGCCCTCTTCCTGGGGCTGGGCCTGCTGGTGCGGCGGGCGCTGGCCTGGGGCCTGGCCTACGTGCTGATCTGGGAGCTGGCCGTGGCCCGCATCTCCAAGGGGGCGGCCCGCATGTCGATCTCGGTCTACAGCCGGTCGGTGCTGAGTGACGTCGGCCAGGTGGTGAAGCCGCTCAACGCCGCAGCGGTGTCCACCTCGCTCATCGTCCTCGGTGTGACCGTGGTCGCCGCCATGGCGCTCACCACCCGCACCCTCACCCGGGCCGACGTGGCGTGAAGCGGGCGAGCCTGCCCGAGAGTGCCCACTAATGGTCTCCCAGGGGTGCAGAAGTGGGCACTCCCGGCCCGGCCAGCGAGCGGAGGTGGCGCTGATGCGGCGAGTCGGGATCGCCGCCGGCGTCCTCCTCCTCGTGGCCTGCGGGACGGGCCAGGCGCCGGGCCGGGTCGCCTTCTCCCAGGTCGAGGTGCAGTCCTTCCTCGAGCGGGAAGCCGCCCGCACCCTGCCCGGCCTGACCGTGGGTGCGGCCACCTGTCCGGCCCAGCTGCCCGAGACGGTCGGCACCACCGTCACCTGCACCGTGGTCGTGACCGGGGTGCCGTTGTACTACGACGTGCAGCGCCTCGTCGGCGACCGGTTCGAGGCCCGGCCGACCCGCCCCGTCATCGTGGTCGACGACGTGGTCGCAGCCGTGCAGTCCACGCTGGGGGCCGAGGCGACCGACGTGCGCTGCGGCGACGCTGCGGTGGCCCAGCCCAACCCGGGACAGCCTCTCTCCTGCCGGGTGAGCGGCCCGGGCTCGTCGCGCACCGCCGCGGTCCGGGTCGGCGCCGACGGCACCCTGGTGGTCACCGACGCCTGAGCGATCGGCCGGCTCAGCCCGACTCGGCCGCCCGGCGCTGCTGGAGGAGAGCGGTGACGGCCTTGCCGTCGGCCTTGCCCCTCGTGGCCTTCATCACCTTGCCCACGAACATCCCGGCCACCTTGTCGTTGCCGCCCACGTAGGACGCCCAGTCGGCGGGGTGGGCGGCGATCACCTCGTCGACGGCGGCCACCAGCGTGTCGGCCCCCATCGCCTCGAGGCCCAGCTCGGCGGCGATGGCCGCCGGGTCTGCCTCGCCGCCCCGCTCGACCAGCACCTCGAGCACCTTCTTGGCCTGGGTGGCGGTGAGGGCGCCGCTCACCTCGAGCCCGACCAGGGCGGCGAAGGGGGCCACGGCCACGGTGGCCTCGAGGGGCAGGTCGTTCACGGCGCGGTTCAGGGCGGTGCGGGCCTCGGCGCCGGCGGCGACGGCGTGCAGGACAAAGGCGTCGAGGCCCCGCTCGACGGCGGTGACCACCAGCTCGGTGGCGGGCTCCAGGCCGGCGGCCGCGGCGAGAGCACGGCGCCGCTGGGCCGGGAGGTCGGGGAGGGCGGCGCGCACCGACGCCACCCACGCGTCATCCGGCTGCAGCGGCACGAGGTCGGGCTCGGGGAAGTAGCGGTAGTCGTCGGCCTCCTCCTTCACCCGGCCGGTGCGGGTGCGGCCGGCGCCCTCGTCCCAGTGGCGGGTCTCCTGGCGCACCTTCTTGCCGCTCTCGAGCAGCTCGACCTGGCGGGCCGCCTCGTACTCGATGCCCCGCACCAGGCTGCGCAGGCTGTTCAGGTTCTTGATCTCACAGCGAGTGCCGAGCGGATCACCAGCGTGGCGGACCGAGACGTTGGCGTCGACCCGCATGCTGCCCTCCTCCATCTTGCCGTCGGACGCGCCGGTGGCCACCAGGATGCTGCGCAGCTCGGCGGCGTAGGCCCGGGCCTGCTCGGCCGAGAAGATGTCGGGGCGGCTCACGATCTCGACCAGCGGCACCCCGGCCCGGTTGTAGTCGACCAGGCTGTGGGTGGAGCTGGAGATGCGGCCGGTGCCGCCGGCGTGGCTCGACTTGCCAGTGTCCTCCTCCATGTGGGCCCGCTCGATGCCCACCTGGCTGCCGTCGGGCAGGTCGAGGAAGCCGTCGACGTTGATCGGCTTGTCGTACTGGCTGACCTGGTAGTCCTTCGGCATGTCGGGATAGAAATAGTTCTTGCGGGCGAAGATCGACGGCTTCACATCGCACGAAAGGGCGGTGCCGATGCGGATGGCCAGCTCCACCGCCTGGGCGTTCAGCACCGGCAGCGAGCCGGGCAGCCCGAGGCACACCGGGCACACGTTGGTGTTGGGCTCGGAGCCGAAGTCGTTGGGGCACGAGCAGAACAGCTTGGTGGCGGTGTTCAGCTCGCAGTGCACCTCAAGGCCGCACACCATCTCCCACCCGTCCGCCAGCGCCATCACGCCACCCCCCCGGCCGGTGCCAGCTGACAGGCGGCCGCCTCGACCACCGCCGCGGCCCGGAACATGGGGGCCTCGCCGAGGGCGGGGGCCATCAGCTGCACCCCGACGGGCAGGCCACCGGCGCCCGTGCCGAAGGGAACGCTGATGGCGGGGTGGCCAGCCAGGTTCGAGGGGATGGTGCACACGTCGTTGAGGTACATCGACAGCGGGTCGGCCGTCTTGGCCCCCAGCGGGAAGGCCACGGTGGGCGTGGTGGGCGACAACAGCACGTCGACCTGCTCGTAGGCGGTGGCGAAGTCGCGCACGATCAGCGTCCGGACCTTCTGGGCCTTGGCGTAATAGGCGTCGTAGTAGCCGGCCGACAGGGCGTAGGTGCCCAGCATGATGCGGCGCTTCACCTCGGGACCGAACCCGGCGGCCCGGGTGGCGCCGTACATCTGGGTGATGTCCTCGGCGACGGTGGTCCGCAGGCCGTAGCGCACGCAGTCGTAGCGGGCCATGTTCGAGGAGGCCTCGGCCGGGGCGATCAGGTAGTAGGCCGACAGGCCGTAGGTGAGGCTGGGCACCGACACCTCGCGCACCACCGCACCGGCGGCCTCGAGGGCGGCGGCGGCCTGGCGGGTGCGCTCGGCCACCTCGGGCTCGATGCCCTCACCGGTCAGCTCGGTGACCAGGCCCACCTTCAGGCCGGCGACGCCGCGGCCCAGCTGGCTGGCCAGGTCGGGAGCCGGGCGGTCGAGGCTGGTGGAGTCGAGCGGGTCGTGGCCGGCGATGACCTCGAGGAGCACCGCAGCGTCGGTGACCGTGGTGGCAAACGGGCCGACCTGGTCGAGGCTGGAGGCGAAGGCGATCAGCCCGTAGCGCGACACCAGGCCGTAGGTGGGCTTCACCCCCACCACCCCGCACAGCGCCGCAGGCTGGCGGATCGAGCCGCCGGTGTCGGAGCCGAGGGCGAGGGGTGCGAA
>JBBPYZ010000195.1:0-6610 GCA_038199465.1 Acidimicrobiales bacterium
CGGGCGGCGGCGGCGGCCGCCGGGCGGGACACCGTCATCGAACGGCGGTCCCTCGAGCGGCTGGCCCAGCTGGCCCCGCCCCTGCCCGAGCCGTGGCCCGCGGAGGCCCGCACCCTTCTGGCCGCCCTGCTCGGGGCGGGCCCTCCGGCGGTGGCCGTGATCGAGGCCCTCGACCAGCGGGGCCTGTGGGTGCTGGTGGTGCCGGAGTGGGAGCCGGTGCGGTCGCGCCCGCAGCGCAACGCCTACCACCGCTTCACCGTCGACCGGCACCTGCTGGAGACGGCGGCCAACGCCGCCGGACTGAAGCACCGGGCCGAGCGGCCCGACCTCCTGGTCATCGGCGCCCTCCTCCACGACATCGGCAAGGGCCGCCCCGGCGACCACACCGAGGTCGGCATGGTGCTGGCCCAGGCCATCACCACCCGAATGGGCTTCCCGCCCGAGGACGTGGCCGACCTGGTGGCCATGGTCGAGCACCACCTCCTCCTGCCCACCGTGGCCACCCGTCGTGACCTCGACGAGCCCCGCACGATCGAGCAGGTGGCCAGCGCCGTCGCCACCACCCAGCGCCTCGACCTCCTCGCCGCCCTCACCGAGGCCGACTCGCTGGCCACCGGCCCCTCGGCATGGGGCAGCTGGAAGGCCGGCCTGGTCGTTCAGCTCGTCCAGCGGGTCCGGCACCTGCTCGACCCGGCGGACGACACTGAGCCGGCCACAGGCGCGGAGGTTGCCAGCGGTCCCGAGCCGCTCGTCGGTGGCACCCGCCGCTTCGAGGTGAGGGGCGACACCCTGGTCGTGGTGGACGAGGACCGACCGGGCCTGTTCAGCAAGGTGGCCGGCGTCCTAGCCCTCCACGGCCTCGAGGTGCTGGCCGCCTCCACCGGGCCCAGCGAGCCGGGGTGGGCCTCCAGCACCTTCCGGGTCGTCGACCCGCGACGCGACGAGCCGCCGTGGGACCGGGTGGAGCGCGACCTCCACCGCGTGCTCGACGGCCGCCTGGCCGTGCGGGCCCGGCTGGCCGAGCGCGGCCGCACCTATCGTCGCTCGACGCCCGTCGCCCCGCCCACCACGGCCACCGTCGCCTTCCACGACGACGCCTCCTCGTCCTGCACGGTGATCGACGTCCACGCCGCCGACGGCCTCGGCGTGCTGTACAGCATCACCTGCGCCCTGGCCGAGCTCGACCTGGACATCCGCTCAGCCCGGGCCCAGACCCTGGGCGGCACCGTGGTCGACGCCTTTTACGTCCAGGCCCGCGACGGCGGCAAGGTCGACGCCGACCTCCTGACCGAGATCGAGCTGGCCATCCTCGACAGCCTCAGCGGCTGAGCGCCGCCGCCGCCCCCCGGTCGACGAAACCGACATTTCACGGGTTAGGTGTTCGACGAATCACGGGTTTGCGGGTACCCTCGGGGCATGGAGATCGTTCGCCACGCACGCCCGCTGGTGGACGAGGTGCGGTCGTGGGCACGCGTCTGCGTGATCAACGGCCCACGGCAGTGCGGCAAGTCGACGCTGCTGCGAGCGGTGCACGCCACGACAGGTGGCGATCTCGTCTCGCTCGACGACCCCGCCCTTAGGAGCGTGGCGAAGGACGACCCGATCGGCTTCCTGCAAACGCTGTCCCGGCCGACCTTCATCGATGAGATCCAGCTTGGCGGCGACGATCTCGTCCGGGCGATCAAGCTCGCCGTCGACCGGGCGCCCGACCGCGGGTCGTTCATCGTGGCGGGATCCACCCGGTTCTTGACGGTGGCCTCAATCAGCGAGTCCTTGGCCGGCCGTGCTGGGTTCGTCGACCTGTGGCCGCTGTCGCAAGGAGAGATCGCCGGCCGGCCACCGGAACGGTTCCTCGACGCCGCCTTCCACGAACCCGACCACTTCGCTACCGGCCCTTCGGACCGAGGCGAGCCCCGCCGCGACACCATCGAACGCCTCTGCGCAGGCGGCTTCCCCGATGTCGTCCTCTCCCCAAACCGGCGAGCGCGTCGGGGCTGGATCGACAGCTACGTCCGCACCGTCGCACAGCGCGATGTCGCCATGGTGACCGGCATCCGAGGTGCCGATCAGCTGCAGCGACTCACCCGTGTCCTGGCCGCGCAGACCGCTTCGGAGATGAAGGCCGCTGAGGCGGCGAGACGGTTGGGAGCCGACGTGGACACGGTTCGCTCCTACCTGAGCTTGCTCGAGACGGCCTACGTGTTCCATCGGCTCCCCGCATGGTCTCGCAACCTGACCGCCAAGGCAGTGCGCTCACCGAAGCTCCACATGGTCGACGTCGGCCTGGCGGCACAGCTGCTCGATCTTGGTGTCGATCGGCTGCTCCGTCCCGGCGAAGTCGCGCTCGGCGCCCTGCTCGAGACGTTCGTCGCCGGCGAGCTGGCCCGCCAACGCACCTGGTCGGAGGTACCGCATGAGCTCAGTCATTTCCGCGACCGCGACGGCAGCGAGGTCGACATCGTGGCCGAGCGTCACAGCGGCGAGATCATCGGCATCGAGGTCAAGGCCGCGCACACCGTGAACCACGCCGACGGGCGTGGACTGCGCGTGCTCCGCGACCGCCTCGGCGACGCGTTCATCCACGGCTTCGTCGTCCACCTGGGCGAGCGACCTCTCCCGCTCGGCGATCGACTCACCTCCCTACCCATCACGGCCCTCTGGTCCATCTGAGGAGGCTCAGCCCGAGATCCGGCGGGAGGAGGCCTGGCGCAGCCACTGCTCGGCCCGGACCAGGCGGCGCTCCAGCTGCTCGACGGTGGCCTGACTGATCTTGTCCAGGCCGCTGGCCCGGTTCAGCTCGGCGTTCACCCCCGCGTGGGTCAGCCCGGTGTGGTGGGCGATGAGGCGGCCGGCATCGGCGTTGGCTTTGCGCAGCCGCGCCTTGTGCTCGCGGCGGGTGCCGCCCTCGGCGGTGTCGCCGGTCAGGCCCACGCGGCCGGGCGGGAGCGGGGGCAGGGGGATGGTGAGATCGGCGTCGGCAGTGGGGTCGGACAGGTCGTCGCCGTCGAGGACCCAGTCGGGCTCGGTGCCGTCGGTCACGGGGACGGCCGAGATGGGCGCGAACAACGAGAGCTGGTCGTCCTCGCTCCCGCCGGCCTCCGCTTGTTCGGTCGCCTGCTCGCGCTCGGAGCGGCGGAGGGAGTGGCGGCGCTGCTCGGCGATGGCAAAGGCACGGGCCCGCAGCCGGGGCTCGTCGGGGATGTACAGGAACGATTTCTGCCCGGACGAGCCCCGGGTCCAGCGCACCAGGCGGCCCACGGCCTGGCGGAAGAACAGCTCGGTGGTGGTCGTGGTGGCGAACACCCCCACCCGCAGCCGGGGGATGTCGACGCCCTCGGCCACCATGCGCACGGCCACGATCCACGGGTCGGTGCCCGCCCCGAACCGGGAGATCAGCGCCGAGGCGTCGGGGTCGTCGGAGGTGGCCACCACGGCCCGCACCTTCAGCCGGTCGCGGAGCAGGCGGACGATGCCCCGGGCGTGCTCCTGGTCGGTGGCGATGACCAGGCCCCCGGCGTCGGGTTGGCGCTGGCGGATGGCCAGCAGCCGCTCGTGGGCCTGGCGCAGCACGTGGGGGAGCCACTCGCCCTCGACGGAGTAGGCCGTGCGCAGCCGCTGGCCGGCCCGGGCCGCATCCAGCGGGTCGTCGAAGGAGTGGGCGTGGACCCGGCCGTCGGGGGCGCTCCACTCCATGTGGCCGTCGACCCGGGGGAAGTACACGGGCCGCACCACGCCGCCGTCGGCCAGGGCGTCGGCGTAGCCGTACTCGAAGTCGGGCACCGCCTCGTCGCGGGTGTAGCGGACGAAGGGGATGGCGTGGGTGTCGGAGCGGAAGGGGGTGCCCGACAGCGCCAGGCGGCGGGGGGCGGCCGCAAAGGCGATGCGCAGCGCGTCGCCCCACACCCGCTCCTCGGCGGCGTGGTGCAGCTCGTCGAACACGACCATGGCATTGCCGGACAGGCCCCGCAGCACCGCGCCGCAGCTGGCCACCTGCTGATAGGTGACGGCAACGCCGTGCATGTCGGCCGGCAGACCCCCGTCGGCGGCCGACCAGTGGGGGTCGAGGTGCAGGTCGAAGGCCGAAGCGGCCCGGGCCCACTGCTCCTTCAGGTGGACGGTGGGCACGACCACCACCAGGCGGCGACCGGCGTCGGTGGCCAGGGCCTGGCGGGCGGCGGTCAGGGCGAACGTCGTCTTCCCCGCACCCGGAGTGGCCACGGCCAGAAAGTCAGGCTCGACGGTGGCCGACAGCCGCTCGAGGGCGGTCTTCTGCCAGGGACGGAGGGTGACGGAGCGAACCATGGCGGGTCGCCGATGATGGCAGGCGGCGCAGGTGGCGGCGGACGCCCCCGGTATCCTCAGCGCGTTGCGAGGGCCAGGCTCACGCCCTGGGGCCGCTCAGGGGTGCACTCGACTTCTGACCGAAGTAGAAGCCCATAACCAGCGTTAGGAACGGAAGGATCCCAGTCGTGAAGACGTCCTTCAACTGGTCACGGGTCGCTATCCAGCCATTCGTGCAGTCGGTTCCAACCGTCGCATCCTTCACCGGGGGCGTGTTGCACACGAACTCGCCGCTCCCCTTGCCCTTCGCAATGGTCCAAGCCAATATCGCAATGATGGTCCCAGCCCAAACGAGCAGAACGATGGCGGCGATGACAGTCTGGGAGATGTTGCGAAGCAGGATGTCATTGTTGCTAACAACGATATCCGCCTTGTTCACTGCCTTAAGGGTTTCGACGAGCTCGAGATCCGCCGTCGCATTCTTCACATCGGTCATCGGACAGCTGCTACCGCCTTGTTCGACCGGGCCTCTGCCGTTTCGGCGAGGCTCTTGGCCCTTTCAAGCGCGGCTGACCTCTGGGCTGGTTCGCTTTCCAGCATCGCCAGCTGGAGCGCAAGCTTGCTCTGTTGCAGCAACTCCCTAGCCTGGAGCTGCAACTGCCGTCCGAGCTGCTTCTTCGACATGGACACCTCCCAGTATCGATCTGGGTTCAGGTTACACCATGGGCGGCCGCGGCACCGCACTGGCAGAACCGGGCATCGTCGACGAGCCTGTCCACCGGCTGCGCCGTTCGTTAGCCTGTCGGCATGACAGCTGCGACGGGGCGCACGGGCGTGACGTTCTACTTCGACCCGGGCTGTCCCTGGACGTGGATGACGTCGCGGTGGCTGGTGGCCGCCGCCCAGGAGCGGGCGCTCGCCATCAGGTGGCGCACGTTCAGCCTGGGCCTGCTGAACGAGGACGGGCCCCTCCCACCCGTCCTCGACACCCCCGAGATGCGGGCCAAGACGGCCCTGGCCGCCCGGGCCCTGCGGGTCGTCGACGCCGCGGTGACCCAGGGCGACAACGACGCCGCCGGGCGCTTCTACACCGAGTTCGGGACCCGCTTCTTCGAGTCCGGCCAGCCGCCCAGCGATGAGATGCTCGACGCTGCGGTCGAGGCCGCCGACGTCGGCGATCTCGTCCGCTCGGCCGACGACACCAGGCTCGACGCCGCCGCCGCCGAGTCGCTGGCCGAGGCGCAGCGGCTGGCCGGGCCGGGCATCGGCTCGCCGGTGCTGCACCTCGACGGCTCCGAGCGGGGGACCTTCGGGCCGATCGTGTCACCGCCGCCGGCCGGCGAGGAGGCGGGACGCCTGTGGGACGCCGTGGTCGGCCTGGAGAAGATCGGCTCGTTCTACGAGCTCAAGCGGGGCCGCACCGACCCGCCCCAGCTCCAGCCCACGTAGCCCGGCTCACCCCCGGGCGCGCCTTGCCCACACCTGGCGGAGGCGGTTGAGCCGCCACACCACCACCCCCACCGGCCCGTAGCGGCGGCGGACGCGGGCCACGTCCAGCAGGTACAGGGCCCGCGCCGCCTCCATGTGCGACCACACCAGCGGGGTGTTGCCGAGAGCGGTGTGGCGCTCGGGGTCGAGCTCCTCCGGCTGCAGGCGGGGCAGGACCCGGTCGAGGGCGGCCAGCCGCTCCTCAGCCTCGTCCACCCGCCCGATCTTGGCCAGGGCCGCCACCGCCCACCACGAGGCGGGGACGAAGGCGCCCTCGCGGCCCCGGAACCCGTCGTCGCCGCCCGGCTGGTAGCGGTAGAGCAGCGGCCAGGCGCCGAGCCGGTGGAGGGTGGCGTCGACCAGGCGGCCGGCCCGCGGATCCTGCGGGCCGAGCAGGCCGAAGACCACGGCCATGAGCGCCGAGGCGTCGCCCTCGCCCGAACCCTCGCCGTCGTAGGCCTGGGGCAGGCCGCCACCCTCGTCCAGGGCGGCGATCACCTTCTGGCGGAGGGCCCGGCGGGCCGAGGCCCACCGCCGGCGCCGGGTCCACGGCCGGCGCAGGCGGGCGATCCACAGGGCCCGGTCGAGGGTGATCCACTTGCCGATGTCGGCCGACAGCAGCCGTCTCGGGCTGCGCAGCTCCCAGATCCCGCTGGTGGGCCCGTCGTCGGCGTCAGCGGCCTGGTCGGCCACCGCCCGCACCAGCTTCCAGGTGCCGCGGTCGAGACGGCCGCCGAGCTGCACGAAGACCGAAACGGCCTCGATCAGCAGGCCGAACGCGTCGTACTGCTCCTGGTCGGCCGCCCCGTTGCCCACCCGCACGGGCTGGGCGCCGTCCCAC
>JBBPYZ010000196.1:0-7633 GCA_038199465.1 Acidimicrobiales bacterium
CGGGATGCGGCGGGCGATCGGGGTCCGTGACGGGCGCAGCTCCTCGACGGTGACGGGCAGCTCGGCGGTGGGCAGCCCGGCCCGCTCGGCCCGCAGCACCAGCTCGGTGTCGAACAGGTCGGTGCCGAAGCGGCAGGCGGCCACCACCGCCAGCAGCGGCTGGCGGCGCATCGCCTTCATGCCGTGGGTGTCGCTCACCCCGAGCCCGAAGCCGTGGCGCAGGATGAGGGAGAACACCGCGGTCACCAGTCGCCGGGGGAGGGCCCGCTCGTCATGGGCGCCGGCGCCGCGCTTGGAGCCGACGACGATGACGGGGCCGCCGGAGGCCTTGACCTGGTGCACGGCGGCGTCGAGGAAGGCGAGGTCGGTGTAGTCGACGTCGAAGTTGACGACGACGTCGCCGGTCGCCGCCAGGAACCCGGCCCGCAGGGCCCGGCCGTAGTCGGGTTCGGGCGAGGAGAGGGCCCGGACCTCGACGACCTCCTCGGCCAGGCCCTCTGCGATGGCGGCGGTTCGGTCGCTGCTGCCGTTCTCGACCACGATCACCTCGAAGGGGATGTCGCGGTCACGCAGGCCGTCGACCACGGCGTGCACGGCCTTGTCGAGGAGGTCCTCCTCGTTGTGTGCGGGCATGACGACGGACAGCTGGGTCCCGGCCACGACGGGCCATCCTGACCCATGTCGCGCCGGTGCGGTACATCACCGCCCCGCCAGGGCGGTTCCCGGCCGGTGGGGGCTGACTAGGGTCGTCGGACGATGCTGCCCCTCGATCCGATCTTTAAGGCCTACGACATCCGGGGGACGGTGCCGGAGCAGCTGGACGTCGAGGTGACCCGGGCCATCGGCGCCGCCTTCGCCGCCTACACCAAGGCGCCCCGCGTTGTGGTGGGCCGGGACATGCGTCCCTCGGGGGTCGACCTCGGGGCCGCCTTCACCGAGGGAGTCCTCGACCAGGGGGTGGATGTGGTCGACCTCGGCCTGGCCTCCACCGACTACCTGTACTTCGCCGCCGGCACCCTCGACTGTCCCGGTGCCATGTTCACCGCCAGCCACAACCCGGCCCGGTACAACGGCATCAAGCTGTGCCTGTCGGGGGCCCGGCCCGTGGGCCAGGACACCGGGCTGGCCGAGATCAAGGAGTCGGCGGCGGCCGGTGGGCCCCCGTCCTCCGGTCGGCAGGGCACCCGTACCGAGCAGGACCTGCTGCCGGCCTTTGGCGACCACGTCCGGGGCTTCTTCGGCTCCGGGCCCGTCCGGCCCCTCAAGATCGTGGCCGACTGCGCCAACGGGATGGGCGGGCTGATCGCCCCGATGGTGTTCGGCGGCCTCAAGTTCGACGTCGAGTACCTCTACCCCGAGCTCGATGGCACCTTCCCCAACCATCCCGCCGACCCGATCAACCCGGCCAACATCGTTGACCTCCAGGCCCGGGTGGTCGAGACCGGGGCCGATCTCGGACTGGCCTTCGACGGCGATGCCGACCGGGTGTTCCTGGTCGATGACAAGGGCGTGGGCGTCAGCGGCTCCACCACCACCGCGCTGGTGGCGGCCGCCCTGCTCGACCGCAACGGCGGCGCCGGCACCGTGATCTACAACCTGATCTGCTCCAAGTCGGTGCCCGAGGTGGTGCTGGAGCACGGAGGAACCCCGCTGCGCAGCCGGGTGGGCCACAGCTTCATCAAGCAGACCATGGCCGACAGCGGCGCCATCTTCGGCGGTGAGCACTCGGGGCACTACTACTTCGCCGACAACTTCCGGGCCGACTCGGGGATCATCGCCACCATGGTCGTGCTCGGCGTGCTGTGCGAGGGCGACGTCCCCCTGTCGCAGCTTCGGACGCCCTTCGAGCGCTACGCGGCCAGCGGCGAGATCAACACCGAGGTCGACGACCCCAGGGCGACGATGGCCGCCATCGAGCCGACCCTCGCCGGTCTGCCCGGGGCCACCCTCGACGACCTGGACGGGCTCACCGTCGACTGCGGCGACTGGTGGGTGAACCTGCGGCCCTCGAACACCGAGCCGCTGCTGCGCTGCAACCTCGAGGCGGCCGACGAGGCGATGTGCAAGGAGAAGACCGAGTACGTCCTCAACCTGGTGAAGGAAGCCTGACCGTGGCCCTCGACCCGCTGCTGCTCGACATCCTGGCTTGCCCCGAGGACAAGGGGCCTCTCCTCTACTTCGAGGACGAGGACAGCCTGTACAACCCCCGCCTGCACCGCCGCTACCAGGTGCGCAACGGGATCCCGGTGATGCTGCTCGACGAGGCCGAGCAGGTGGACGACGCCGAGCACGGGCGCCTGCTGGCCAAGGCCGAGGCCGACGGCGTGGCCCCGACCTTCGAGGCGTGAGAGCGATGACCCGGCTCGACAGCCTGGGCATGTGGGACGCCACCCTCGGCCTGCCCGAGCAGGTGGCCGAGGCCATCATCCCCCCCGACAGCCTCGACCTCCCCTCGGCCGAGACCATCGAGCACGTCGTGGTGCTCGGTGCCGGCCCGGGCGGGCTGGCCGGCGACGCCAGCGTGGCCGCCGCCGGCCCGCTGCTGCCGCTGCCGGTGGTGGTGGTGCGCTCCTACATCGTGCCGCCGTTCGTGAGCCGGGCCACGCTGGTGTTCGCCCTGTCAGCCGACGGGGAGACCGACGAGGTCCTCGAGGCGGCCCAGGAAGCCGCCATCGCCGGGGCCACCGTCGTTGGCATCAGCGGCCCGGGACGCCTGGCCGCCCTGTGCCGGGAGTGGGGCTCGCCGCTGGTCTCCCTGCCGCCGGACCTCCCCCCGGCCCGGGCCGCCATCGGCGACCTGCTGGTGCCCGCCCTGTGCCTGCTCGAGGACGTCGGGCTGTTTCCCGGCGCCCGGGCCTGGGTGTACAGCGCCGTCGAGCAGCTCCTCCGGCGGCGGGACAAGCTGGCCCGCCCGGGCAACGACATGGAGGTGCTGGCCCGCCGCATCGGCCGCACCTTCCCGGTAGCCCACGGCGGCGGGAACATCGGCGACGTGGCCGCCCACCGGTTCAAGAGCCAGGTGAACGCCAACGCCAAGGCCCCTGCCTTTTTCGCCTCCCACCCCGACCTCGACTACGACGAGCTGTTGGGCTGGGGCCAGCACGGCGACGTCACCCGCCAGCTGCTCACCCTGGTCAACTTCCGCCACGACGAGGAGCACCCCCAGGTCAGCCGCCGGTTCGAGCTGGTGGCCGACCAGGTCGCCGAGGCCGTCGCCGGCACCCTTGAGATCCGCGCCGAGGGCGAGGGCGACGTGGCCCAGCTCCTCGACCTGGTCTTCCAGGGCGACATCTGCTCGCTCCACCTGGCCGACCAGGAGGGCCTCGACCCCGGCCCCTCCCCGGCCATCGACGCCCTGGTCTCAGCCCTCCAGGGCTGACCCCGGCGAACTGCCGGGACTAGGTGTCGTTTGGCGCACCACTTCTCCCGGCAGAACGGCGGGTTCTGCGGCGGCGCCGTCACGCCGGCCGAGATGATGGTCCGGTGCTCCTCCTGCCCGTCCGCTGCGGGGCCTGCCGGCGTTCGGGCTCCTCACCCTGTCCACCCTGTGCCGCCGGGCTGGCCGTCGCCCCGTCGGTCCCGGCCCTGCCTCCGCTCGCCAGCGTCGCCGCCCTGCTGGCCTACGAGGGAGGTGCCCGGGCGCTGGTGGCCGGGCTGAAGGTGCGCCACAACCGGGCCGCGCAGGCGTGGCTGGCCGACGGCATGGCGCTGCTGGTGC
Source organism: Acidimicrobiales bacterium (assembly GCA_038199465.1). Lineage (GTDB taxonomy): Bacteria > Actinomycetota > Acidimicrobiia > Acidimicrobiales > JAUJNH01 > JAUJNH01. The sequence continues at coordinate 3,719 of JBBPYZ010000196.1, forward strand.
CGACCGGCACCGACCTCATCACCTGGGCTCCCACCTCACCGGCCCGGATCGCCGACCGGGGGGTCGACCACGCGCGGCTGCTGGCCGAGGCGGTGGGCCGGGCGTCCGGCATCCGCTGCCACGCCACGCTGGCCCGCCTGCCGGGCGCGCCGCAGACCGGCCGCAGCCGGGCCGACCGCCTGAGCGACGGACCCCGCTTCGCCGCCCGCTACGACCTGTCCGGCCTGGATCTGGTGATCATCGACGATGTCACCACGACGGGGGCCACGCTGGCCGCCGCCGGCCGGGCTGTGGTGGCGGCGGGAGCCCGCCGGGTCTGCGGCCTCACCGCCGCCGCCCCACCGCCCCCCTCCGGCCACCGGCCCGGCCGGTAGGCTCCGCACGTGAGCGCAGCGAGCGAGCCGGCGAGGAGTGAGCGACGCCTGTCTGGACCGAGGAGCGACGAGGCGAGCCGTTTTTGCTCGCCGTGGGAGCGACGAGGGAAGTCAGGCGGAGAGCGAGCGACGATGCACGGCGGGAAACAGTGAGTGAGGGCGAGGCCACCAGCCCCTCCGAGGCCCCGGTGCCGCCGGTCCGGGTGCTCATCGCCGACGACCAGCCGCTGTTCCGGCGGGGCCTGTCGGTCGTGCTCGGCACCGACGATCGCATCGAGGTGGTGGCCGAGGCCGAGAACGGCGAGGAGGCCATCGCCCGTGCCATCGAGCTGGCGCCCGACGTGATCCTCATGGACGTGCGCATGCCCCGGGTCAACGGGATCGAGGCGGCCCGGGTCATCAGCCAGCAGGTCCCCACCACCAAGATCATCATGCTCACCGTCTCCGACGAGGAGGACGACCTCTACGAGGCCATCAAGGCCGGCGCCACCGGCTACCTCCTGAAGGAGATCTCGGTCGAGCAGGTGGCCGAGGCCATCCAGGCCGTCGTGCAGGGCCACAGCCTCATCACCCCCTCGATGGCGTCCAAGCTGCTCACCGAGTTCCAGAAGCTGTCGACCAAGACCGGGGGGGCGGCCCAGCTCCCGTCGCCCACGCTGACACCCCGCGAGCTCGAGGTCCTCAAGCTGGTGGCCAAAGGCATGTCGAACCGGGAGATCGGCGACCAGCTGTTCATCAGCGAGAACACCGTCAAGAACCACATCCGCAACATCCTGGAGAAGCTCCACCTCCACTCCCGAATGGAAGCCGTGATCTACGCCGTGCGCGAGCACCTCCTCGACATCCGCGCCGACGGCTAGCCCTCCCACCCCGGGGGCGCCGGTAGGCTCGCCGACGCCATGAGCGTCTTCTCCAAGATCCTTCGCGCCGGTGAGGGAAAGAAGGTCAGAGCCCTGTCGGCCCTCGTGCCCGAGATCGGGGCGCTCGAGCCGGAGGTCGGGGCCCTGTCCGACGACGACCTCAGGCACAAGACCGTCGAGTTCCGCGAGCAGCTGGAGCGAGCGGGCAAAGACGGCGAGGCCGACGCCCTGAACGAGCTGCTGGTCGAGGCGTTCGCCGTCACCCGGGAGGCGGCCCGCCGCACCCTCGGCCAGCGCCACTTCGACGTGCAGCTCATGGGCGGCGCCGCCCTGCACTTCGGCTGGATCGCCGAGATGAAGACCGGCGAGGGCAAGACCCTCACCTCCACCCTGCCCCTCTACCTGAACGGGCTCACCGGCCGGGGCTGCCACCTGGTCACCGTCAACGACTACCTGGCCGGCTACCACGCCGAGCTGATGGGCCGCCTCTACAACTGGCTCGGGCTCACCGTCGGGCTGGTCGGGCCGCAGACCGAGGACCCGGTGGCGAAGAAGGCGGCCTACGCCGCCGACATCACCTACGGCACCAACACCGAGTTCGGATTCGACTACCTGCGCGACAACATGGCCTACACCCGCGAGCGCATGGCCCAGCGGGGCTTCGTCTTCGGCATCGTCGACGAGGTCGACTCGATCCTCATCGACGAGGCCCGCACCCCGCTCATCATCTCGGGGCCGGCCATGGAGTCGGCCAAGCTGTACCAGCAGTTCTCGGCCGTGGTCCGTTCGCTCAAGCGCGACATCGATTACGAGGTCGACGAGGAGAAGCGGACGGTCGCCCCGTCCGAGGAGGGCGTCGAGCGGGTCGAGAAGATGCTCGGGGTCGACAACCTCTACGACCTGGTGTCCCAGAACCTGGTGCACCAGCTGACCCAGGCCCTGCGGTCCAAGGAGCTCTACAAGCGGGACAAGGACTACATCGTCGCCGACGGCGAGGTGAAGATCGTCGACGAGTTCACCGGCCGCATCCTCGACGGCCGGCGCTGGTCCGACGGCCTCCACCAGGCGGTCGAGGCCAAGGAGCGGGTTCGGATCAAGGAGGAGAACCACACCTGGGCCACGATCACCCTCCAGAACTACTTCCGCCAGTACGAGAAGCTGGCCGGGATGACGGGCACGGCCGAGACCGAGGCCAGCGAGTTCGCCAACACCTACGACCTGCCGGTGGTGCCGATCCCCACCCACAAGCCGATGGTCCGGGCCGACGAGCCCGACCTCATCTACAAGTCCGAGCAGGCCAAGTTCGAAGCGGCCATCGAGGACATCAAGGAGCGCCACGACGCCGGGCAGCCCGTCCTGGTGGGCACGGCAAGCGTGGCGAAGTCCGAGGTGCTGGGCCAGATGCTGGCCAGGGAGGGCATCCCCCACACCGTCCTCAACGCCAAGCAGCACACCCGGGAGGCCCTGGTCATCGCCCAGGCCGGGCGCCGGGGCGCCGTCACCGTGGCCACCAACATGGCCGGCCGGGGCGTCGACATCATCCTGGGCGGCAACGCCGAGATGCTGGCCGACCAGGAGGCCCATGGCCAGGGCCTCGACCTCGAGACCGAGGAGGGCCGGGCCGCCCACCGCGCCCTGCGGGAGAAGTTCGGCGAGGAGTGCCGAACCGCCGGCAACGAGATCGTCGAGCTCGGCGGGCTCTACGTCCTGGGCTCGGAGCGCCACGAGTCGCGCCGCATCGACAACCAGCTTCGGGGCCGGTCGGGCCGCCAGGGCGACCCGGGGGAGAGCCGGTTCTTCCTGTCGCTCGAGGACGAGCTCATGCGGCTCTTCGCCACCGGGGCGATGTCGTGGGTGATGAGCCGGGCCCTGCCCGACGACGAGGCCATCGAGGCGAAGATGGTCACCAAGGCCATCGAGAAGGCCCAGAACACCGTCGAGACCCGCAACGCCGAGATCCGCAAGGACGTCCTCAAGTACGACGAGGTCATGAACTCCCAGCGCAAGGTGATCTATGCCAAGCGCATGCAGGTCATCGACGGTGAGGACCTGCGCGAGCACCTCCTCGCCGTGCTCACCTCGGCCCTGTCCGACGTGGTCGAGTCGTACTGCCCCGAGGACGTCGAGGATTGGAACCTCGACGGCATGCTGGCCGAGACCAAGCTGTACTACCCGTCGAAGTTCACGGTCGCGGACCTGGCCGAGGCGATCAGCCCGGCGCAGATCCAGGAGAGCCTCCTGGCCGAGGCGACCGAGTACTACGAGCAGCGCGAGGGCTCGGTCGACGGTGGGGTCGAGACGATGCGCGAGGTCGAGCGCCAGGTGATGCTGCAGCTCATCGACCAGAAGTGGCGTGAGCACCTCTCCGAGATGGACTACCTCCGCGAGGGCATCGGGCTGCGGGCCATGGGTCAGCAGGACCCCCTGGTGGCCTGGCAGAAGGAGGGCTACGCGATGTTCGGCAACCTGGTCTCCAGCATTGACGACGACTTCGTGAAGTACGCCATGCACGTCGACGTGGTGGTGGAGAAGCCCGAGGTCCCCGACCTCTCCCAGGCCCTGCTGGAGGGGCCGGCCGAGCCGGTGCAGTCGCTCGGCGGCTCCCAGGCCGCAGTGCGCGAGGCGGCGCAGGTGGCCCAGGCGGTCCGCGACGACGAGGCCCCCCGGCCGGCGCCCGAGCC
>JBBPYZ010000197.1:0-2446 GCA_038199465.1 Acidimicrobiales bacterium
CTGATGTGTCGATGTCGTCGCTGTACCCGTCGCGAGGCATCGTCCTCGTCAGGTCGCGCAGTTCGCCCCGGTCATCCCGAAATCTGCAGGGCCAAACCGCCCACGAGAGCCGTTGCGGTAGCGCCCTGACGAGCGCTATGAGAAGTAGAGGCGCATCAGCAGGCGGGCCAGGCGGTCGCTGTCGTGGCGGATCAGGGTGCGGCGGAGGGGGTCACCGGGTCGCTGGTGGTCGTGCTCGTCGCTGACCAGGTCGGCGCCGATCGGGCTCCAGTGGCGGCCCTTCATGGCCTCGTCGTCCCATCCCACCACCTGCTCGCCCTCCTCGGCGTAGCGGCGCACCACCTCGTCGCCGGGGTGCTGGGTGTTGAACAGGAGGTGGTCGAAGACCGGCCCGGTGTAGCGCTCGACGGCGTCGATGAAGTCGTGGGCCAAGAAGCCGTCGGTCTGGCCCGGCTTGGTCATGAGGTTCGACACGAACACCTTGCGGGCCCGGGTGGAGGCCAACGCCTCGGCCACGCCGTCGGTGAGGGTCAGGCCGATCAGCGACGAGAAGAGGCTGCCGGGCCCGAGGACGAGCAGGTCGGCCTCGGCGATGGCGGCGGCGGCGCGCGGATTGATGCTGGCCGGGGGCTCCAGGTGGAGGCGGGGGGGCCGGCCGGGCTCGTGGCGGCTGGAGGCGATGAGGTGCTCGCCCCGGACGACCTCGCCGTCGGCGGTGGTGAGGCACAGCCGGACGTCGTTGACGGTGACGGGGACCACGGCGCCCTTGACGGCCAGGATCCGGCACGCCTGCTGCACGGCCTCGTCGAAGCTGCCGGTGATCTTCTCCATGGCCGTGAGCAGCAGGTTGCCCATGCTGTGCCCGCCGAGGCTGCCGGTCTCGAAGCGGTAGTTCATGAGGTCGCGCATGAGCCCGCTGTCGAGGCTGAGGGCCACCAGGGCCTGGCGCACATCGCCCGGCGGGAGGACGCCAAGCTCGTCGCGTAGCAGGCCGGTAGAGCCGCCGTCGTCGACCATGTTGACCACCGCGGTGATGTGGTCGACGTAGTGCTGGAGGGCGCTGAGCACGGTGAACGACCCGGTGCCGCCGCCGAGCACGACAACGCGAACCCCTCCGACCCTCGTCCCCCGCACGGGCAACACGCTAGGTGGCCGGGAAGGGGGGCCGCCCAACGGCGGCTGGGGGGTTCTCCGGATGCCCATCAAGCCCCTGCCGGCCGAGGCTGGTGGGGTGCCCACCACCGCCCTCCTCGCCCCGAGCCGCCCAGCGCCGGCGCCCCCACGCGACCTGCCGGTGGACGTCGTGCGCGCCGTGGCGGTCGGGGTGGTGGTGGTCGGGCACGCCATCGTGGCGGCCGTGGCCTGGCGGGGCGGGCAGCCGGTGGCCGACAACCTGCTGGCCACCTCGCCCCTGGCCCGGGCCATGACCTGGGTCTTCCAGGTGCTGCCCCTGGTGTTCCTGTGCGGCGGCGTGGCCGGCGCCCGCAGCGCCGGCCGGCCCGGCTGGCTGGCGGCCCGGGTGGAACGGCTGGCCGCACCGGTGACCGCCTACCTGGCCGTGGTGGCCGCCGGCCTTTCCGGGGCCCGCCTCACCGGCGTCCTCGACAACGCCTCGGTGCGAGTGGTGGGCCGGGCCCTGGCCATGCACCTGTGGTTTCTGGCCGCCTACGTGCTGGTGACGGCCCTGGTGCCCGCCCTGGTGGTGGCGGGCCGCCGGTACGGGTGGCGGGCGGTGCCGGTGGCCCTGGTGGCGGCCGGGCTCATCGACGGGGCCGCCGGGGCGGTACCCTTGCTGGGCTGGCTTGGGGTGCCCGTGGTCTGGGGCCTGTGCACCCACCTCGGCGTGCTGCGGGCCCTCGGCCGTGGCTGGCCCGGCGGGCAACGGGGTGCGGCCCTGAGCGCGGTGGCGACGCTGGCCGGCCTGCTGGCGCTGGTGCGCTGGGGCGGCTACCCGGTGTCGATGGTGAACGTGCCGGGGGCGGGGCGCAGCAACGCCGGACCGCCGTCGCTGGCCATGGCCCTGCTCGGCCTGGCCCAGGCCGGTGCCTTCACCGCCCTGACCGACGGCTGGCGGCCCCGCCGGACGGCGCTGATCGCCGCCGCCAACCGCCTGGCCATGGGCGCCTACCTGTGGCAGTTTGCCGGCATCGTGCTGGCCGCCGTGCTCCTCCTGCCCACCGGCATCCTGCCCGCCCCCGACACCGGCACGGCCGCCTGGTGGGCGTGGCGGCCGATCTGGCTGCTGGCCTGCCTGGCGGCCACAGGCGTCGTACTCGCCACCGTCGGGGTGCGGGCCACGGCCAGGCCGGCGGCCCCGGCCAGGAAGCCCCAGGAGGCGGTGATCCCGGCCGTGGTCACCAGCACGAAGCCGGCGAGGGCGGCCACCACGGCCGCCGTCGAGCCGACAGGCCCGGGGCGGCCCGGCACCGGGCCGCCGGTGGCCCGC
>JBBPYZ010000198.1:0-14920 GCA_038199465.1 Acidimicrobiales bacterium
AGGTCATGCCGTTCCTCTTCGGCATCTGGGGATGGGCGTTCCAGGCCGGCCTCACGCTGTACTGGACCACCAGCAGCGCGCTGCGCATCGTCCAGCAGTGGGCCCTGTACCGCTTCGACCCCACCCTGGCCGAGTCGGTGAAGGACAAGCAGGCAGCCCTGGCCAAGGAGGCGGCGTCGGGGAAGAAGCTCGCGGCGACCGCCAAGCCGAAGACCAAGGCGGGGCCCAAGCCGGCGGCTGGCGGCCGCCTCAGCCGGGGCAAGGCGGGAGCCGACAAGGGCGGCGGCGGCAAGGACGCAAAGGGTGGGGGAAAGCCGGCGCCACCGCCGTCCAAGCCGCCGCCGGCCAAGCCGCCGGCCGCCCAGCCGGTCGTCGACCGGCCGGTCGAGGGCGCCTCGAACGGCAGCTCGAACGGCTCGAACGGCTCGAACAGCAGCAGCGCCGACGGTGCCCGCCCGAACCCCGGGCGACAACAACCGAAGAAGCGCAGGAAGGGTCGTTGATGGAGTGGGTCGAGGTCACGGGCAGGACGGTGGAGGAGGCGCGCGAGCAGGCGCTCGACCTCCTCGGGGTGGCGGAGGAGGACACCGAGGTCGAGATCCTGGCCGAGCCCAGGATGGGGCTGTTCGGTCGCCTGCGCGATGAGGCCCGGGTGCGGGCCCGCCTCCTGCCGGCCGTGCCCCGCTCCAAAGACGACAGCGCCCGGCGGCGGCGCGGCGGCCGGCGGCCAGCGGAGGAGACCGGTCAGCCCGAGCAGGCGGTCGGTGGGGCCGGCGGCGGGGGTGGCCGCAGGGGGAGCGGACGTCCCGAGCGTGCGGCTGGCGGGGCAGAGCGTGCTCCGGCCGAGACAGGATCGAGGGAAGTCGGGCGGCCACCGTCGGACCGGACAGCGAGAGCAGGTCGCACCACCGTGGCCGACGACGAGCAGAGGGACGACGCAGACGTGGAGAGCACGACCACCCAAGGCCCCATGCCCGACGAACAGAGGACCGACGAACAGAGGACCGACGAACGGCCTGAGGCGACGGTGACCGAGCAGGCCGAGGTGGCCAAGTGCTTCGTCGAGGGCCTGCTGGAGACGATGGGCATCGAAGGGTCTTCCACCGTCGTCGTCGAGATCGACGAGGACACCGCCGAGGTCCAGGTGACGGGCGACGACCTGGGCCTGCTGATCGGCCCGAAGGGGGCCACGCTCCTAGCCCTACAGGACCTGGCTCGCACCGTCGTCCAACGCAAGACCGGCGCCCGTACGGGCCGGCTCCTCCTGGATGTGGCGGGCTACCGGGCCAAGCGCAAGGAGGCGCTGGCCCGCTTCACCGAGAAGGTGGCCCAGCAGGTGGTGGGCGGTGGCGAGGCGGTGGCGCTCGAGCCGATGAGCTCGGCCGACCGCAAGGTCGTCCACGACACCGCCAACGACATCGAGGGCGTCACCACCTCCTCCGAGGGCGAGGACCCCCGCCGACGCGTCGTGGTCCACCCGGCTTGACGGGCCTGGGCCCGAGCGGCCCGGCGGAGCGGGAGCCGCCGGCCGCCGCTGCCGCCCTCACCGCTGTCCTCGAGCGCAGCGCGTGCTGCGGGTTCCTCGGGCCCAGTGCCCTCGAGGCGCAGATCGAGCACGCCTCGGGCTTCGCGGCCGCCGCGCCCCGGCCGCTGGGGTCGGAGGATCTGGCCTGTGATCTGGGCAGCGGGGGTGGGATCCCGGGCTTGGTGCTGGCCGTCGAGGTGTGGCCGGTGAGCCGGTGGATCCTGCTGGAGGGGATGGCCAAGCGCTGCGAGCTGCTGGAGCAGGCGGTGGCGGATCTGGGCATCGGCGATCGTGTAACGGTCGTCCACGGCCGGGTGGAGCATGTGGGCCGGCCTGAGGGGGGGCTACGGGGCCGGTGCACCCTGGTCACCGCCCGCAGCTTCGGTCCCCCCCGGGTCACCGCTGAGGCCGCTGCCCCCCTCCTGGAGGTGGGGGGGACCCTGCTGGTCTCCGAGCCGCCGGACAGTCAGGGTGAGCGGTGGCCGAAGGACGGTCTGGCCGCTATCGGACTCGTCCCGATCGGCGTGGTGCGCACGCAGCAGGCCGGCTACATGGTGCTCCGCCAGGACCAGCCGTGCCCTCCGGTGTATCCCCGATCCTGGAAGCGCCAGTCCCGCCAGCCGCTGTTCTGAGCGCCGCCAGGTTCCACGTGGAACACCCTTGGAACCGAGGGTCCTTGCTTGTGACCAGTGGACTTGGGACGATGAGGCGAGATGGAGACCCCTCCCGACGACCTCGCTGCTCGTGGGCGCTCCATCTTCGATCAGCTACGTGAGGTCGATGAGCGGGGGAGGATGGCGCCCACGCCAGGGGTGTCCGAGGATCCCACCGGTCTGACAGCCCCTCCGACCGAGACAGCAGCTTCCGACGAGGCTCCCTCGAACAGCGCCCGTGACCGAGAGCCGAACGGAGGATCTGCGATGGCGCCGGAAGACGACAGGGAGCGGGATGGTCACCAGGGTTGGGATGTCGGGCCGGAGAACGGCGGCGAGCCGGCTGGCGACCTCGGTTCCGAGCGCGAGGCGGGCAACGACCAGAGATCAGAGCCTGACGACGGAGGCTCCCATGTCGGGCCGGGCGCGGACGGAGGGTCAGGGCGCGACGACGGGTTCCCGGCCGGACCGGGCGCCGACCGGGAGCCGGCGGGCGACCAGCGGTTCGCGGTCGGCGCGGGCGACAGCCCCGAGTCGGTGGGCGACGGTGCAGCGGAGCCGGGCGATGGCCGGGGGCCTGAGCGCGATGCTGCGGACGACCGGCCAGGCTCCGGCCACGACCCCGAGGCCGACCAGACGGGCGCAGGCGGTCGAGCCACGTCCACCGCGCAACGACCGTCGCGCCCCGGCCACGACCTCGAGGCCGACCAGACGGGTGCAGGGCCATCGGACAGCGCAGGGTCCGGCGCTGGCGCCGGCGATGAGCTGCGGGAGGATGCGATCACCCGGGCACCGGTCGCCGGCGGAGGCCGGTCGACCTCAGCCCCGCCGGCTGCCGAACCCGACGTCCCGGTCAGCGGCCTGAACCCGGACACGGTCGGTCTCGGCGGGCGACCAGGCCAGGATCCGCTCGATGCCGCACAGACCGTCCCAGCCGCTGAACGGACAGGGGTGGAAGCGTTCGAGCCCGATCACGAGAACGTCCGCAGCGGGATATCAGCGGCGCCGTCGGGGCCCGACCGCGGTCCCGGGCACGGCCCGGCGGACGACCAGCACAGCCCACAACAGCCGCAGGGGCTGGCTGGGGAGCAGACGAGGTTGGGCGCCGGCGATCGAGGGCAACCCGCGGGCGGCGACCGGGTGGAGCGTCATCTGCCGCAGGACAATGCCGGTTCGCCCGATGCCAGTTCGCCCGAGCAGGGCCTGCAGGCGGCGACCGTGGGTCAGGGAGCGGCCCAGACCGAGGGGACCTCCTTGGCGGACGACGGCCCAAGCGGCCGTGACCCCGCCGTCGAGGAGCCAGACCCGGAGCTTGCTGGCCGCGCTCCGACGGGCGTGGAAGGCCAGCCCTTCGGTGCGCCGGCTCTGGATCCCCTCGTGCCGAGTGCGCCCGTACTGGACCGCCCGCTGTTTCACGTGGAACCGGAGGCCACGGCGCAACCTGCTCAACAAAGCCCTGTCACGGATGCCCCCCCGAGGCAGGAAGCGGGCAACGAGGCCGCGCTCGTCGACCGCGCCATGTCCGAGCCCCTGACAGATGCCGGCCCTGACGCATCCTCGGGGTTGCACGTGGAACCAGCGCACTCCGAGGGAGCCAGGACGGGCGAGGCCAGCGCTGCGGCCGCCCCGGCCCCCGTTTCGCCGCCGCCGCCTGAGGTCGCTCCTTCGCTGCCCCTCCGCCCCCACCGGCCCTTGCCCCGGGTTCTGGCCGTGGCCAACCAGAAGGGTGGCGTGGGCAAGACCACCACCGCCGTCAATCTGGGCGCCGCCCTGGCCGAGCTGGGCTACCGCACGCTGGTTGTCGATCTCGATCCCCAGGGCAACGCCACCACCGGGCTCGGCATCAACGCCCGGGTGCTGGAGACCTCGGTCTACGACGTGCTCATGCGGGAGCTGCCCATCGAGGACGCCCTCGAGCCCACCAGCGTCCGCAATCTGTTCGTCGTCCCGGCCACCATCGACCTCGCCGGCGCCGAGATCGAGCTCGTCCCCGCCTTCTCCCGGGAGCTGCGTCTGAAGCGGGCCCTCGACGGCGTGGCCGACGACTTCGACTTCACGCTCATCGACTGCCCCCCCTCCCTCGGCCTGCTCACGGTGAACGCCCTGGCCGCCGCCGACGAGGTCGTCGTCCCCGTCCAGTGCGAGTACTACGCCCTCGAAGGCCTGTCGGCCCTGCTGGGCAACGTCCAGCTGGTGCAGAACAACCTCAACAAGGCCCTCGAGGTGTCGACCATCATCCTCACCATGTACGACGCCCGCACCAAGCTGGCCGAGCAGGTGGCCCAGGAGGTGCGGAGTCACTTCGGTAACGTCGTGTGCCGCAACCTGGTGCCCCGCACGGTCCGCCTGTCCGAGGCGCCCAGCTACGGGCAGCCCATCATCGTGTTCGATCCGACCTCCCGAGGCGCCATCGCCTACCGGGAGCTGGCGAAGGAGGTCTCAGGTGGCTCGCCGCAGCGGATTGGGTAAGGGACTGGGCGCGCTCATCCCCACCGACGGACCGGCGCCGACGGGGGAGGTCGGTGCCAGCGACCTGCGTGAGGTGGCCGTCGCCGATGTGCGCCCGAACCGTTTCCAGCCCCGCCAGGCCTTCGACGAGGAGGCCCTCAGTGCCCTGGCCGCGTCCATCGCCGAGGTGGGGGTGCTCCAGCCCATCCTGGTCCGCCCCATCGGCGACGAGGACGGCCACCCCGTCTACGAGCTGATCGCCGGCGAGCGACGGTGGCGGGCGGCCAAGCGGGTCGGCCTCACCACGGTCTCGGCCATCGTCCGGGACGTCTCCGACCTGGCCAGCATGGAGCAGGCGGTGGTGGAGAACCTCCATCGCCGCGACCTGAACCCTCTGGAGGAGGCCGCCGCCTACCAGCAGCTGCTCGGAGACTTCGGTCTCACCCACGATCAGCTGGCCAAGCGGGTGGGCAAGAGCCGCACCAGCGTGACCAACCTGCTGCGCCTGTTCCAGCTGCCGCCGCCGGTGCAGAAGCTGGTCCGGGACGGACGGCTGGCTGAGGGTCACGCTCGGGCCCTGCTCGGCCTGACCGACCGGGTCAGGATCGAGGCCCTCGCCGCCCGGGTGGCGGCCGAGGGCCTGTCGGTCCGGGCCACCGAGGAGCTGGTGCGCACGGCGTCGGCTCCCAGGGCCAAACCGCCGGCACCCCCGGGCTCGGGCGGCGCCTCGACGCCCGGCCGCACCAAGGAACCGGGCCTGCTCGAGCTAGAGCAGCTCCTCGGCGACCTCCTCAGCACCCGGGTGATGGTCGAACTCGGCCCGACCAAGGGCCGGATGGTCATCGAGTTCGCCGACCTCGACGACCTGGAACGCATTTACCGGGCCATGACCGGGGGATGAGGTCGAGGGCTTCGGACCCCCAACGTTCTCCACAGGGTGGGGAGAAAGCGGTGGAGAATCCGGCCTCTGATGTGACCGATGTCACACCCGTGTCCGGCAAAGCCCCACAGGAGAGCTACAGGTGGCGGTCGATCTCCTCGTCCAGTGCAGCCCGACCCCGGGCGCCGACGATCCGGGCGACCGGTTCGCCATCCTTGAACAGGATGAGGGTGGGGATGCTCTGGACGTCGAACCGGGTGGTGATCTCCAGGTTGTCGTCGATGTTGAGCTTGGCCACCTTCAGGGTGTCCCCCCGGGTGACGGCGATCTCCTCCAGGACGGGGGCGATCATCTTGCACGGCCCGCACCACTCGGCCCAGAAGTCGACGAGGACGGGCTGAGCGGCGCCCTTCACCTCCTCGTCAAAGGTGGCATCGGTGATGGTGGTCGTGTGTGCACCCATGTGCGCCTCCTCGGCGGTTTCGTCGCGCCCTGTCCCAACCCCGGCGCTTCCAAGCGCATTCCGCAACATCCCCACCGTGCCGCCGCCCTTTCCACCTCGCTTCCCTCCTCAGTCCTCGGGACTCGCTGCGCTCGCCCCTGCGGGCCTCGTCAGTCCAGCGAGGCGACGGGCGGCGTCTGGCGGGGCCCGTGGTACCCCGTGACATCCCCACCGTGCCGCCGCACTTACCACCCGCCTTCCCTCCTGCGGTGCTCGGCCTCGCTGCGCTCGGCCTGCGCTCCTCGTCAGTCCCGGCGGGTGACGTGCAGCGTCCCGGCGGGGCCCGTGGCACCCCGCGACATCCCCACTGGCCGCCGCCCTTGGGGTTGTGGGGCGGTCCTCGCCGGCCTACCAGTTGGTGGGGGTGCGGGGGGAGGGCTCCTCGTCGGCCGAGGCCTCGAGGAAGCGCTCGGCGTCGAGGGCGGCCATGCAGCCCGATCCGGCCGCGGTGACGGCCTGGCGGTAGGTGTGGTCCTGGACGTCGCCGCAGGCGAAGACCCCGTCGACGTTGGTGCGGCTGGAGCCAGGCTGGGTGACCAGGTAGCCGGCGTCGTCCATGTCCAGCTGGCCCTTGAACAGCTCGGAGTTGGGGGCGTGGCCGATGGCCACGAACAGGCCCTCGACCGGCAGGTCGTCGACCTCGTCGGTCTCCACGTTGCGCAGCCGCAGCCCGCTGATCATGTCGTCGCCAAGCACCTCGTCGACCACGGTGTTGAGGCGGAAGGCGATCTTGGGGTTGCGCTCGGCCCGGTCGACCATGATCCTGCTGGCCCGGAACTCGTCGCGGCGGTGGACCACGGTGACCTTGGTGGCGAACTTGGTGAGGAAGTTCGCCTCCTCCATGGCCGAGTCGCCTCCGCCGACCACGGCGATCTCCCGGCCCTTGTAGAAGAAGCCGTCGCAGGTGGCGCAGGTGGAGACCCCGCCGCCCTGGGCGAACAGGCGCTGCTCGGACGGCAGGTTCAGCATGATGGCCCGGGCCCCCGTCGAGATCAGCACCGTCTTGGCCAGATAGGTCGGCTCGGGCGCCTCGGCGTCACCCACCCAAACCCCGATGGGACGGCGGGACAGGTCGACCTTGGATGCCCGCTTGGTCACGATCTCGGCCCCGAACCGGGCCGCCTGGGCCCGCATGGCCGCCATCAGCTCCGGGCCCATGATGCCCTCGGTGAAGCCCGGGTAGTTCTCGACCTCGGTGGTGAGCATCAGCTGGCCACCCGGCCCGTCGGTGTTGCTCGTCTGCTCGCCCTCCAGCACCAGCGGCTCGAAGTTGGCCCGGGCGGTGTACACCGCGGCGGTGAGGCCGGCGGGGCCCGATCCGATGATGACGACCTCGCGCACCTGCGGCATCGTTGGTCTCTGCTCCTTGAGATAGATCGGGGAGATAGATCGCGGTCGAGGGACGTCAGTCCCGAGGTTGCGGCTTGGTGCCCTTGGTGATGAACGCCAGGCCGAGACCGATGAGCACAACCCCCAGGGTGATGTCGATCATCCAGACGCTGCGCCCCTCCCGGCCGCTGACGCCCGGGATCCGGCCGGTGGCCTCATAGGCCAGGCGCAGCGCGCCGACGAGGAACAGGACGAGCAGCGCCGTGCCCGCGGTGGCGATGAGCAGGCCCCAGATGACCGCCCGGCCCACCTTCTCGATGGGGGTGGTGGTCTTGGCCCGCACCCCGTCAACCGTGGAGACGATCTTGTTGGTGACCGTGGCCACCCATCCCTCGGGCAGCAGGACCGGGGTACCGCCCGCCGCCGGCTGCCTCGGCGGCACTGGCCCCGGCACCGGGGGGCCGCTCGGGCCCGGGGACTCCCGCTCCGGGGGGCCGCTCGGGCCCGTGGACCTGGGCGGCGGAGGCGGCGGGGGCGGCGGGGGCGGCGGGGGCCGGTCGAACGGAGACGCCACGGTCCGAACACTAGTCTTTGGCCCTCGTGCGGCAGGTTGTAGCGGTGCTGGCTGGCGGCCTCCTGGCCTTCGTCGGCGCCGTGGTGCTCGGCGAGTACGACCTGCGAGGCGTGACCGCCCTCGTGGGCTTCCCGCTCTACGGCGTGGCCATGGCCGAGCTCACCGTCGCCATCGGCCGGCGCCTCTCCCTGGCCGCCCTGGCCGCCGTGGGCCTCCTCGTCGCCGCGGGCCTGAGCCTGGCGCTCTGGATCTCCTTCGGCCACTTCCGCAACGGCATCGAGCCCCCCACCCTCTCCTGGGTCATGGTCCCCGCCGCCGCCGCCGCCGCCGTCACCTGGGCCCGCTCAGACCGCCACCGAAGCCCCGTCCCCCCGCAGGAGGTCTGATGAGGGAGCCACGATCACCGATCCTGCGGGTGCCGCCGTGACCGTCCTGGTGACGGGCGGTGCCGGGTACATCGGGGCGCACACCACTCGGGCGCTGGTGGCCAAGGGGCATGAGGTGGTGGTGTTCGACTCGCTCGAGCTGGGGCGGCGGTCGATGGTCGGCGACCTCCCCCTCGTCGTCGGCGATGTCGCCGCCGAGGGGCTCGTGGCCGCCGTGGTGCGTGAGCACGGGGTCGACAGCTGCATCCACTTCGCCGCCTACAAGGCCGCCGGCGAGTCGATGGAGCAGCCCGGCCGCTACTTCGCCAACAACGTCGCCGGCACCAACGCCCTCCTCGGCGCCCTGCAGCGCAGCGGCGTCAACGCCGTGGTGTTCTCCAGCAGCTGCGCCGTCTACGGCACCCCCGAGCACCTCCCGGTGAGCGAAGCGACCCCCATCCACCCCGAGAGCCCCTACGGCGAGTCGAAGCTCCTCGTCGAACGGATGCTGGCCTGGTACGACACCTGCCTCGGCATGCGCTCCATGCGGCTGCGCTACTTCAACGCCGCCGGCGCCGCCGCCGACGGCACCATCGGCGAGGACTGGGCCGTCACCCTCAACCTCGTCCCCCTGGCCATGAAAGCCCTGCTCGGCGCCCGCCCCCCGCTCCAGGTCTTCGGCACCGACTACCCGACCCGCGACGGCACGGCCATCCGCGACTACGTCCACGTCGAGGATCTGGCCGACGCCCACGTCCGTGCTGTCGAGCACCTCCTCGCCGGCCGCCCCAGTGCCACCCTCAACCTGGGCACCGGCACGGGGTCAACCGTCCGCGAGGTCCTCCAGGCCGCCGAGAAGGCCGCCGGCCGCCCCGTCCCCGCCGACGACGTCCCCCGCCGGGCCGGCGACCCCACCGCCATCTGGGCCGACGCCTCCCTCGCCGCCGACCTCCTCGGCTGGAAGTCCTCCCGCGACCTCGACGACATCGTCACCTCCGCCTGGGCCTGGCACTCGCGGTAACAAACCCCACCAGCGTGGCACCCCACGTGGCCGAGGTCGGTGGCGGGTTCCGGCGCTGTGACACACCCCGCCAGCCGCCGCCCACTTCACCTCGTCTTTCTTGTCGCGGCGGGCGCCTACCTTCGATCCCGTGAGCTGGCTGCGGCGGCGGGGGAACGGGGGGGCTGTGGTGGCGTTCGTCCTCTCGGTCGTGGCGGCCGCGGTGCTGCTCCTGGCGCCCTTCGGCTCCCGGCAGACGGCGGTGTCGACGACCGCAGGCGACCAGCAGGTCACCGTCGTCGACCGGTCGAGCCTCCTCGAGCACGAGGGGCCGCCGGTGCTGGTCCCCCTGGCGGTGCCCGTCGTGCTCACCCTCGTCGGGATGGCCGCCGGCCGGTTCCGCCGGGCGAGGCCGGTGCGCACCATCGCCGCCGGGCTGCTGGCGGCCTTCGTCGTGCTCGGGGCGATGTCGATCGGGTTCTTCTTCCTCCCCAGCGCCGTCGCCCTGGGCGTGGCCGCGGCCAGGACCCCAGGTTCCCCTCGCACCGTCGCAGGGCCGGCCGCCTCGGTTCGGTGAACGGTATGGCGACCAGGAAGGTGACGGTCACGATCGACGAGGCGGTGCTCGAGCGGATCCGCACCCTGGTCGCCGCCGGCTCGGCCCCGAGCGTGGCCGGGTTCGTGCAGCACGCGGAGGCCGTTGCCCTGGACGATGTCTCTGGCTGGCGTGCCCTGCTGGCCGAGGCGTTGCGGGAGACCGGCGGTCCCCTCTCCGACCAGGAACGGGCCTGGGCCGATGAGGTCTGTCGGCAGCGCTCGATCGACCCTGAGGACCGCCGATCGTCGCTGTGCACTCTGAGGGCCGCCTCAGCCCGTCCGCACCAGGCGTGACGCCAGGCGGTCCGAGAGCTTGGCGGCCAGCGGGCCGGCGATGGCGGTCATGAGCACGTAGGCGGCGGCCAGCGCGCCCAGCTCGGCGCCGTCGGCCGTGGTTGCCCCGAGGGCGGCGATGACCACGGAGAACTCGCCCCGGGCGATCAGCACGGTGCCGGCCCGCAGCCGCCCGGGGGTGCCGGCCGCCGCCGAGCGGGCGGCGACCCATCCCGAGAGGAGCTTGCCGAGGATCCCCAGCACGGCCAGGAGGCCGGCCGGCACCAGGACTCCGACGAGGTCGCTCGGATCCACCGAGAAGGAGAAGAACAGGAAGAAGGTGGCGGCGAACAGGTCGCGCAACGGGCCGACCACGGCCGCCGCCCGGGCCTGAACCGAGCCGGACAGGGCCAGGCCGACGAGGAAGGCGCCGATGGCCGCCGACACCTGGACCTCCTGGGCCAGGCCGCCGACGAGGAGGGTCAGGCCGAAGACGGCGAGGAGCAGAGCCTCGTCCGAGGCCGGGGCGAGGAGCCGGCTGAGGTGGTCGCCCCACCGCAGGGCGATGGCCAGGATCACGCCCACCGCGGCCAGGGCGATGGCGACGGTGACGGTGGTGTCGGCCGCGCCGCGACCGACGACGAGGGCGCCGACGACGGGGAGGTACACGGCCATGGCCAGGTCCTCGATGACCAGCAGGTTGAGGACGGCGGGCGTCTCCCGGTTGCCGAGGCGGTCGAGGTCGGTCAGGACCTTGGACACCACCCCGGACGAGCTGACCCAGCAGACGCCGCCCAGCAGCAGCGCGACGGCGGGCGCCCACCCGAGGACGAGGCCGACCACCAGCCCCGGGGTGAAGTTGGCCACGGCATCGATGACGCCTGGTGCGGCCCCGGTGCGCAGCCCGTGCCGCAGCTCGTCCCCGCTGTACTCGAGCCCGAGGGTGAGCAGCAGGAGCAGCACGCCGATCTCCCCGGCCAGCTGGATGAAGTCGGCGCTGACGTCGAGGGGCGCCACCCCGCCTTCACCGACGGCGAGGCCGGCCAGCAGGTAGAGGGGGATGGCGGTGATGCCGAGCCGTCCGGCGAGCCGGGCCAGCACCGACAGGACGAGGGCGACGGCGCCGATCTCGATGAAGGCGAGAGCGACGTCTCCGCTGGCTGCTGCGACCAGGGGGATCAGGCCTCCAGGAGGAGCCGAAGCTGGCGGAGGCCGTCGGGGGTGCCGATGGCCACGACGACGTCGTCGGCCGCCATCGCCACCTCCGGACCGGGAGCCGGCACGGTCTCCCCGGACCGCACCAGGGCCACCACCGAGGTGCCGGTGCGGGTGCGCAGGCGGCCCGCCCCGATCGTCGTGCCGACCGGAGCAGACCCGGGCCGGAGGCGGATCCAGTCGATGGCCACGCCCTCCAGCCGCTGCACGGCCGAGACGGCCTCGCCCACCGGGCTGCCGCCCATCAGCTCGGACAGGGTGCGGGTGTCGTCCGGGCTGAGGTGCAGCACCGTGGAGCAGGCGTCAGGGTCATCCTTGCTGAACACGGCGAGCTCGCGACGACCGGTGCGGTGCGACAGCACCGACACCCGCTCGCCCGACGCGGTGGTGAACTCGTGCCGCACGCCGATCCCGGCGAGCTGGGTCTCGGTGACCTCGGTCATGGTGTGGGAGACGCTCCTGCTCGTCAAAGGCGGTCGATGACCGCGTCGGGTACCTCGATTCGACCACCCAGCCGATTCGACCACCCAGCCTGCTGCAGATCCTGACGCAAGGACGCGCCGCTTCGGCGCCGTCGCGGCCCAGGTCAGAAGGGGGCGCGCTCCAAGAGGGAGCAGTCGCTGCGGGCCAGCACCAGCAGGAGGCGGGGCGGATCCCCGTCACGCTGGTAGGCGACGGCCACCGCCGGGATGCCCTGGAAGGTGCCCTCGGCCTGGTAGAGGGGTGCACCCACGTCCTCGTTCACGGTGCTCGGGCCGGCCGCCAGGCAGCGGAGGAGGTCGTCGGGGAGCGACGGGGCGTCGGCCGGTGCCGGCACCGGGGGATTGTCAAAGGCGGCGGCGGCCCGCAGCGCGATGGCCTCGACGGCGGTCTCGTTGCCGAAGGAACCCCCGTCGATCACCGCCGACGCCTCGGTCCTGGCCATGGCCTTCGCCGTGTCGCCGGGGCGTCCTGGTGCCGCGGCCGTCGGTGCGGCGGCGACGTCGCCCGATGTCGCGGGGTCCGGGTCACCGGCCCTGCCCAACAGGCTGACGGTCAGCACGGCGATGCCGACCAGCAGCACCAGCGCCGCCGCCACCTCGCCCAGCCGGGGCATCCAGCGGACCGAGCGGGGCGACCGGTGCCGCGGCACCAGGACGTGCACGTTGCCAACGCCGTCACCCGCCCGCTCCGGAGAGTCCCCGTCCTCGTCGTCCCCCGAGCCAGGACGGTCTGGGGCCGCCTCGTGGGCGAGACCGAGGTCCGGGGCCTCCTGCTCGGCGGGCCGGTCCCGGCCGCCGTCACCTGCGGCCGCGTCGGTTCCGGCGGCGTCAAAGGCGGCGAGGGCGGCGGCCAGGGCGCGGGCGGCGGCGGACGGGTCCTGGACCGGCCCCGGCCGGCCGACGGCCTCCGCCACCGCCTGCAGCGCGGCCAGCCGGGCGGCGCCGTCGGGCGAGGCGGCCATCAGGGCGGCCTCCTCAGGGGTGGCGAGCCCGTCAACCAGCGCGCTGGCGGCGGCGTCGAGCGAATTCTCGTCGGGGACGGGGAGGGGGGGTTCGAGCGAGGTCACGGTCGGGAGGTAGGACGTCGGGGGGCATCGTCGGAGTTCCCGGCGCTGAGGAGCGGGGCCAGGGCCGACCGGCCCCGGCTGATGCGGGAGCGAACCGTACCGGCCGGCACCCCGAGGATCTCGGCGATCTCGGCGTAGTCCAACCCGCACAGGTCCCGCAGCACCACCGCGGCCCGGAAGTCCGGCGGCAGGCGCCGCAGGGCGGCATCCACGTCGACCGAGAGCGCCGCCGACTCCGGTCCGACTGTGGTGGCCACCGGCTCGGGCCCTCTGATCCCCGCTCCGGAGGGCCGCTCGGGCCCCGCCCCCGGCCCGCACACCTCCGCATCGCCGGGGAGACCCGGCTCGGCCCGCCGCCGGCGGCGCCGCAGCTCGTCGAGGCTGGCGTTGACGGCGATGCGGTACGCCCACGTGCCGAACCGACTGCGGCCGTCGAAGGAAGGGAGGGCCCGCACGATGGCGATCAGCGCGTTCTGGGCGGCGTCGTCGGCGTCGGCGTCCGAGCCGGTCAGCCGGCGGCACACCGCCCACAGCCGGGGCTGGTGGCGGCGCAGCAGATCGTCGAGCGCCCGTCGGTCCCCGGCCCGGGCCGCGGCCAGCGACACCTCGTCGGGGTCGGCCGAGCGCTGGTCGCCGGCGACGCTCATGGCGCCTCCAGCTCGATCTCGCTGACGGACACCTGGCCGGTGTGGCCCGGGTCGGTGAACCACAGGAGGACGGCGCCGCCGTCCCTGCCGCCGAGATCAACCTCTAGGTCGCCGTCGACCCCGGCCGCCCGGGCCGCCGGCTGACCCCAGTCGCTCAGCGCAGCGGCCGGGCCGGGGGCGACGTAGACCTGGGCCGACCAGTCGGAGCTGGGGCTGCGCACCCGCATGGCGCCGAGCTTGGCCGGTTGCTGCAGGGCGAGCACGATCCCCACACCCTTCTTGAGGTTGCCGAAGACCGGGGGCTGGGCGTACGTCTCGCTCGACCAGGTGGTGGCCGGGTCGCCGTCGGTGAGGCGCCGGAGCTGACCGTCGTTCTCCTGGCCGTCGCCCGGGGCGGGGTCGAAGGAGCGGGCGCCGGCGATCACCGGGGCGCCGACGGCCACCGTGCCGCGGCGGCCCTCCCTCGGCGCCGGGGACTTGGACGACGAGCCGGGCAGCACCACCACGGCCAGGGCGGTGGCCAGGGCGGCCACCACCAGCCCCCCCACCACTACCAGCGGGGTGCGGGACGGGGTCCGGCGGCGCACCACCTTGGTGCGCCTGGGCGGCGCCGGCGCCGCCCTTTCCTGCGGGGCCGGTCGGGCACTGCGCCCGGCCGCCGCCGGCCCGGGTGCCGCGGCCGGGAAGGCGGCGGTGGCCGGGGCCGGGGTCGGCCGGGAGGCGGTGGGGAACGCCGTGGTCGCCGAGGAAGGCTGGGCTGCTGCCTGCCCCGCAGCTCCGTTCAGCAGGTCGACGGCCGGGACCGCGGCGGTGGGCGGGCCGACTGGAGGTGCGCTCAGGGCCCGCAGCTGCTCGCCCAGCAGGCGGGCGGACGCCGGCCGACCGGCCGGGTCCTTGGCCAGGCAACCGAGCACCAGCGCCTCCAGCTCCGGCGTCACGGGCGCGCCCAGCGCCCGCAGCGGCGGCGGCTCCTCGGTGAGGTGGGCCAGGGCGATCGCCAGATCGGTGTCGCGCACGAAGGGCGGTGCGCCGGCCAGCAGCTCGTGCAGCACGCAGCCCAGGGCGTACAGGTCGGTTCGGCCGTCCAGCGGCTGGGCCGCCACCTGCTCGGGGGCCAGGTAGCGGGCCGTGCCCACCACCACGCCCTCCCGGGTGACGCTGGCGCCGCTCAGCCGCTCCTCGAGCACCTCCTGGGCCCGGGCCACCCCGAAGTCGGCCACCTTCACCCGGCGCACGGGGCCGTCCTCGACCAGCAACAGGTTGGCCGGCTTGATGTCCCGGTGGATCAGCCCGGCGGCGTGGGCGGCGTCCAGGGCCTCGGCCACCTGGGCGGCCAGGGGCACGGCGACGTCGGCCGGCACCG
>JBBPYZ010000199.1:0-3811 GCA_038199465.1 Acidimicrobiales bacterium
GCACTTCGAGCCCGTACCCCTCGTCGAGGAGGACGAACGGGACCGACAGGTAGGTCCACACCGCCGAGACCCCGAAGGCGGCCACGTCCTCGACCGACCAACCCAACCGTCGGCGCCCGGTGGCCAACGGCGCCAGGGCGGTCCGGAGCTCGTCGCTGCTGCCCACCTCGAACGACCAGGGCTCGGGGCCCCCGCCGGCGAGCCGGATGCGCTGGCCGGCGGTGCTCATCTCCCCGGTCACCTGCCCCAGGGCCTGCCTCTGGCCCTTGGCGGCGAAGGCCAGCCCGCCGGAGAGAGTTCGACCCCGACGGTGCCGGCCTGCCGCCACCGGTCGAGGCCGCCGTGGGCGGCGACGATTTCCTCGGCCAGGGCGACGGGGTCCGCTGCGGTGGTCACCGCACCACCGCCGACGCCAGGGCGGCCACGTCGGCAGCGACCTCCCCGGGCCGCTCGTGGGGGAGTAAGTGGCCAGCTCCTTCGTACATCCGGAGGGGGGCGCCGGCCGCCCGGGCCGTCCGCTCACCCTGGGCAACCGGAAAGAAGGGGTCGTGGTCGCCCCAACCGACCAGGGCCGGCCGGTCGAGGGCGCCGAGTTGTTGCTCGACGGGCCGGTACCGCTCCTCGAGTTGGGTGAGGGCGCCGGCGAAGATGGTGGCGATGGCCCGCTGCTGGGCCCGGTCGCCCAGGTGGGGGCCGGGATCCGGTGGGGCGCCGCCGCCGACGCCCTGGCGCAGCATCAACCGCAGCGACGGAGGCGAGAACAGCGCGCACCGGGCCGCCGGCCCGACGATCGGCCAGTTCACGGCGGCCAGGGGAACGGGATCGGCGTGTCGGTGAAGGTGTTGGCCGCCAGCAGCCCGATGGCGGCGACCGCTTCGGGTTGCTGGGCGGTGAGGGCCAAGGCCACCGGGCCGCCGAAGTCGTGACCGACCACGGTGACCGGGCCGGTGTCGAGCTCGTCGAGCAGCTCGCCGAGGACGGTGGCCTGGCCCGGCGCCCAGAGGTCGTCGAGGGCCGCCAGCCGGTCGCTGGCCCCGAAACCCAGCAGGTCGGGGACGATCACGTCGAGGTTCCCGGGCAGGTGCTCGGCCGCCCGATGATCGGTGGACGTCATCGCTCCACATGCTGGTCCTTTCTGATACGGATTCTGTAGCAGCTAGGAGTAGCCTGGCGCGGTGGCCGGCCGCAAGTCCTACGGGCAGTTCTGCGGGCTGGCCCGGGCTCTCGACCACGTCGGTGACCGGTGGGCCCTGCTGGTGGTGCGGGAGCTGTTGCTGGAACCCCGGACCTTCCGTCAACTCCGAGCGGGCCTGGCCGGGGTCAGCCCGACGCTGCTGGCCGACCGCATCGGCGGGCTGGTCACAGACGGCCTGGTGGAGCGCAACGACGCCCCCGCCCGCTCCAAGGCCGTCACCTACCGGCTCACCCCGGCCGGTGCAGCCCTGGAGCCGGCCCTGTTCGAGCTGATCCGGTGGGGCGCCCGCTGGATGGTGGCCGGGCCCGGGCCGGACCGGGTCGACCCGGCGTGGGCGGCGCTGGCGCTGCGGGCCCTGCTCGACGGCACGCCGACCCCGGCCCGGAGCCGGCGGGTGGTGCACCTCGACCTCGGCGGCGAGTGGGTGACGGTTCGTCTCGACGGCCGGCGCCGGGCGGCGCTGGGCGGCCGCCACGGCACCGCCCACGCCACCGTCACGACCGCCATGGCCGACGCCCTCCACCTCGCCGCCGGGCTCGTCCCCCTCGCCGACATCCCCGCCCAGATCGACGGCGACCCCGCCGTGGCCGAGGCAGCCCTGGTGCCCGATCCGGACTATGCGGTGGCCAGGTAGGTGTCGGCCACCTTGTGGCGCCAGGTGCCCGAGTAGCCGAGCAGGAGGTCGTTGGCCTTGGCCCGCCGGGAGTGGAGGTGGGCGTCGCACTCCCAGGTGAACCCGACCCCGCCGTGGATCTGGATGCCCTCCCCGCCCACCACGTTGGCGGCCGGGCCCACGAAGGCCTTGGCCATGGCGGCGGCCTCGGCCCGCACCGGGTCGTCGACGTCGGAGGCCCAGGCGGCGTAGTGGACCCCGACCCGGCTCAGCTCGATGCGCTCCAGCAGCTCGGCCGCCTTGTGCTTGGTGGCCTGGAAGGTGGCGATGGGCCGGTCGAACTGGACCCGCACCTTGGCGTACTCCACGGCCAGGTCGAACGCCTGCTGCATGGATCCGAGGGTCTCGGCGCAGAGGGCGACGGCGCCATCGTCGGCCACGCGCTTCCACACGGCGGTGTGGTCGCCGTCGGGGCCCACCGGCTCGGCCGGCGTGTCGTGCAGCTCCAGGCGGGCCAGGGCCCGGGTCACGTCCAGGCCCGGCACTGGTTCGGCCCTGGGTGCGTCGATCACGAAGGTGCCGAGGCCCTGCTGGGTGCGGGCGGGCACCAGCATCCAGTCGGCGGTGTGGCCGTCGAGCACCACCGGCTTGGTGCCGGTGAGCCGCCACTGCCCCGACTTGCGGCTGGCCCGGGTACGGATGCGGTCGACCACGTCGCCGTGGCCCTCTTCGTCGATGGCGACGGTGCCGGTGGTGGCCCCCGAGGCCAGCGCCGCCAGGCGGTCGTCGAGGCCGAGCCGGTGGGCGGCGGTGGTGGCCAGCACCGCCGAGGACAGGAACGGTCCGGGCAGCGGCAGCCGTCCCATCTCCTCCAGCACCACCATCATCTCCAGCAGACCCATGCCCGCCCCGCCGTGGTGAGTGGGCACCAGCAACCCGAGCCACCCGAGCGACCCCAGCTCCGACCAGAGGGCGTCCGGGAACGGATCGCCGTCGACCATGGCCCGCACGGAGGCCGGTGGCAGCCGGTCGGCCAGCCACGACCGGACGGTGTCCTGCAGGGCCTGCTGGTCGTCGTCGAGGGCGAACTCCACGGCCGCGGACGCTACCTGACGTCCGTGTCAGGTTTATCCTGAGGGCCCATGGACTTCGCCTACACGGCCGAGGACGAGGGCTTCCGGGCCGAGCTGGTCGACTGGCTGGACCAGCACCTGCCCAAGTTCCTGGCTGAGTGGTCCGAGGACGACAGCCCCGACGCCGAGGCCGACGCCGCCGCCGGGCAGGGTAGCGGCGGGGTCATGGGCCAGATGGAACGGCGGCGGGCGTGGCAGCGCACGCTGAACGAGGGTCGGTGGGCGGCCATCACCTGGCCGCGGGAGTGGGGCGGGCGGGAGGCCACCGTGACCCAGAACGTCATCTACTCCGAGACCATGGCCCGCTACCGCACGCCGGGCATCTACAACGCCAACGGGCTGTGGCAGATCGGGCCCATGATCATCCGCTGGGGCGACGACGACCAGAAGCAGCGGTGGGTGCCCAACATCCTCGACGCCGTCGACCACTGGTGCCAGGGGTTCAGCGAGCCCCAGGCCGGCAGCGACCTGGCCAACCTCCGCACCCTGGCGGTGCGAGACGGCGACCACTACGTGCTGAGCGGGCAGAAGACGTGGTGCTCGTCGGCCCACATCGCCCGGTGGGGGCTGTTCCTGGTCCGCACCGACCCCGACGCCATCGCCGAGGGCCGCAAGCACGAGGGCATCACCGCCCTCATCGTCGACCTGGAGGCGCCGGGCATCACGGTGTCGCCCATCACCGACATCTCCGGCGAGGACATGTTCTGCGACGTGTTCTTCGACGACGCCCGGGTGCCGGTGGCCAACCGCCTGGGCGGCGAGGGCGAGGGGTGGCTGGTGGCCATGGGCACTCTGGGGTCCGAGCGGGTGGGCACCGCCGGGCTGGCCATCGGGATGCGCAGCGACCTCGACGCCATGGTCAACCTGGCC
>JBBPYZ010000200.1:0-9080 GCA_038199465.1 Acidimicrobiales bacterium
CCGGCGGTGCGCTGGAACACCTCGCAGGCTTCAGCGACGTGTGAAATCCGGGCCGAGAGAGACAGCGCGTCGCCAGCCAAGTCGGCGGGCACGCCCTTCCCATCCCACCGGGCGTACGCCTGCACGATGCCGGCGCGCACGCCGGCGCCCAGCCCCAACCGATCGGCGAGCTCACCTGCCGCCGAACAGTGGTTCGCCATCTGCTGCATGACGTCGCGCCCATTGGTGGCCATGAGCCCGAGCGTTTGGCGGGCGCGGTTGAGCGCCCCGGTGCCGGCGCCGGCCCGTCGCATCATGAACGCCCTCGCGGAGAAGCCGCCCAGGTCGACCTCGAGGGCCCGGGCTCGGAAGTCGATGTCGTCGCCGAAGACGGCCGCCACCTCGTTCCCGTAGACCGGGCAGCCGACGTAGCCAAGGATGCTCACGTCATACAGCGTCGCCAGCTCGTCCGTGTCGAGACCGAGCCGCTCACCGAGACGCATGCCGATCCGAGCCGAGCGGACCATGTGCTCCGCCGGCTGCCCGAAGCCGAGGTCGGTCGCCAGCGAGAGCGCTACCAGCAGCTCGGTGAGCCGCACGCCCGAGTCCGCCATGCGCGGACACTATCGCCGCACGCCCGCTGAAGGCGGCGGTGCTGGGTGGGGTGAATGCCTCATGACGGACACCTCGCCGGGTCGCACAGTGTCCTCATCGGACAACAACAGGAGGCCACCATGCCGAAGTACCTCATCGAACGGACCATCCCGGGTGCCGGGGCGATGTCGCCCGACCAGCTCCACGACATCAGCCGCAAGTCGAACGACGTGCTCGCCAAGATGGCGCCGCGCGTGCAATGGCAACAGAGCTACGTCACCGACGACAAGATCTACTGCGTCTACATCGCCGAGGACGCGGACGCAGTTCGCGAACACGCGACCCTGGGCGGTTTCCCCGTCGACAGCGTCGCTCTCGTGTCGGCCATCATCGATCCGTCGACGGGCGAGTGAGCCTTCCGATGAGGCAATGGATCGGCGACGCCGCTGCTCAAGGAGGACCCCAGATGGCAGAACACGTCGGCGAGCGCTTCGCGCGGGCTCTGGCGGAGAAGGACGCAGCAGGACTCAAGCTCCTCCTCCGATCGGATGTGGACTTCCGGGCCATGACGCCGGGGAGGTTCTGGGAGGCGGCCCATGTCGACGTCGTCGTTGACGAGATGATGCTGGGGACCTGGTTCGTCCCCGAAAGGCAGATCACCGACGTCCTCTCCGCCACGACCGACCGCGTCGGATCGCTTGTGCGTGTCGGCTACCGGTTCACGGTGAAGCGTCCCGACGGCGAGTTCGTCATCGAACAGCAGGCGTACCTCGAGACTGACGGCGACACGATTTCGTGGCTGCGGATCATGTGCAGCGGCTTCCTCCCCGCCAAGTAGAGAGCCTGGCCAGGATGTTCGGTAGCTCGGCGACGAAGGCGCTCGTCGCGCCGGGAAGTGGGTTTGGGGTCTAGGGAAAGGAGTCGCCGACTATGGTGATCGGGACGAGAATCCGGTCGACCGTGTGCTCTTGGTGCGTTGGGTTGAACGAGTCCGACGGGTGATTACGACCCACCGCAGCTCAAGTCGTCTGAGTTCGTCGTCCGTGACTCCACGGATGGTTTCGCAAAGCACGATCTCTTCGACGTGCTCTCGCGGCCAGCCGAAACCGGCCAGAGCCCGACGGCCGCGAGAGCGCCCATCGGATCACCTGCCGTCGCGGGCCAAGACACGACGAGGGCGTGTACGAGCGTTGGATGATCGAGCGCCGCCCGCACGGCCGCGGAATAGCCGTTCGATCCCCGCGACGGCGCCGATCTCGTTGGCGCCTTGCTCTTCGATGAACGCGGCCAGATGGCGACCCATCGCGGCCATGAGCTCGCAGCCCCGGGGAAGCGACCTCCACCCGGCATTCTGTGCGCCCGAGGTTCTGCCTAGATCGGCATCGTGCCCGACCTCGTACGACTCTTGGAGGAGCACCGTGCCTCGCCGTTTCCACCGGAAGCGAGGGGCGAAGAGTACGGGGAGGTCGACGCCGTGATGATCGACGCCGACATCTACGGCTGGTGCTCGACCGCAGCGAGTGCCCGGTTGAGCGAGGATGACCGCCAGGGGCTTCAGCGTGCCCATGACGAGTTGGCTCGATCACTCCCGTCGTTCCCGACCCAAGTTCGCCTCTACTACGAACGACTGCTGGCTCTCGCCGAGGCGGTCCTGGCAGGGCCAGGTGTCACCCGCCTGTAGGGCGCGCCGAAGTGCCGATCGTGCGCTTGGTGCATGCCCCCGAACGCGCGCACATATCGACGCGGGGCATGACCCCAAGGTGCCGATCGTGGGCAGGACCTGGGCACCTGGAGGTGATCGGAGGCTCTGGGCGCTCACAGGGTTCTCCCAGGGTCGGGGGCAGACTGGGATCGTGGGGAAGGCCCGGGTGCTCGTCGTCGACGATGAGGAGAACATCACGTTCTTGTTGGAGTCGGCGATGCGGCACTTCGGGTTCGAGGTGGCGGTGGCCAGGACGGGGTTCGAGGCGGTGCGGGAGGTGCAGCGGTTCGCGCCCGACGTGGTGCTGCTGGACGTGATGCTGCCGGACCTGGACGGGTTCGAGATCGTGCGTCGGCTGCGGGCCGTCGGGCACCGGGTTCCGGTGCTGGTCCTCACCGCCCGGGATGCGGTGGAGGACAAGGTGCGGGGGCTCACCCTGGGCGGAGACGACTACGTCACCAAGCCGTTCAGCCTCGAGGAGGTGGTGGCCCGGGTGCAGGTGATCCTGCGCCGGCAGGGGGTGGGGCCGGCGGCGTCGAAGCTGGTGCTGTCCGACCTGGAGATGGACGATGACGCCCACGTGGTGCGGCGGGCCGGGCAGGTCATCACGCTGTCGCCCACCGAGTACAACCTGTTGCACTACCTGCTGCTCAACACCGGGCGGGTCCTGTCGAAGGCCCAGATCCTCGACCACGTCTGGCAGTACGACTTCGGGGGCCAGGCCACCGTGGTCGAGACCTACATCAGCTACCTGCGCAGGAAGATCGACACGCTGGGCCCGCCGCTGATCCAGACGATCCGGGGCGTCGGCTACAGCGCCCGCCTGTCCTGATGTCACTCCGGCGGCGCCTGCTGATCGGCCTCGTGGCGATCGCCGCCGTCCTGGTCGTCACCAACGTGGTGCTGTCCCGGACCATCGGGTCCTACCTCCTCGACCGCCTCGACGGCCAGCTGCTCGATGTCGCCTCGCGGCCGGTCCTGCGAGGCGGGCCCGGTGGCGGGCCACGGCGCTCGCAGGTGGAGGACCCGACCCTGTCGGAGTACTTCATCGCCGTCGGCAACGCGGACGCCACCGCGTTCCGCCAGCGCCGCTCGGAGCTTGCCGATGCGAGTGAGTCGCCGCCGCGGCTGGAGCGCGAGCAGATCCTCGGCCGCCTCGCCCGGGCCGGGCGGACGTCGGCGCCGTTCACCGCCCCCGCCACCGAGGGTGGCGGCTCGTGGCGGCTGGTGGCGGTGGCCGAGCCCCGAGGCGGCGTCACCGTCGTCGGCCTCAGCCTGGGGCCGGTCGACGACACCGTGAGCCGGATCAGGTCCATCCAGATCGTCGGGACGCTCGCCGTGCTGGCCGCCCTCGGCCTCGTCTCCTCATGGATGCTGCGCCTCGGGGTCCATCCCCTCGAGGCCATGGCCCGGGACGCCGACTCCATCGCCGAGGGTGACCTGTCCCGCCGGGTCACCCATCCCGGCGGGCAGACCGAGGCCGGCCGGCTGGGCGTCGCCCTCAACACGATGCTCGAGCGGATTGAGGAGGCGTTCCGGGCCCGGGAGGCCTCGGAGGAGCGGGTGCGCCGCTTCGCCGCCGACGCCTCGCACGAGCTGCGCACCCCGCTCACCTCGATCCGGGGCTATGCCGAGCTGTGGCGTGCCGGCGGCCTGCGGGGGGAGGAGGAGCTGGCCGAGGCCATGCGACGGATGGAGCAGGAGGCCAGCCGGATGGGCCGGCTGGTCGAGGACCTGCTGCTCCTCGCCCGCCTGGACCAGCGACGGCCCCTTGACCGGGCACCCGTGCGGCTCGACCAGCTGGCGGCTGACGCCGTGGCCGACGCCCGGGCCGTCGAGCCCGACCGCCCGATCGAGCTTCAAGCCGAGCCGCTGACGGTGGATGGCGACGAGATGCGGCTGCGCCAGGTCCTGGCCAACCTGCTGGCCAACGTGCGCGACCACACCCCGGCGCTGACCCCGGTGGCGGTGTCGGTGGCGGCCGAGGGGGGGCGGGCCCGGCTGGTGGTGACCGACGACGGCCCCGGCCTGCCCCCCGAGGTGGCCGCCAGGGTGTTCGAACGCTTCTACCGGGCCGATCCGGCCCGGGCCCGGGCGGGGGGCGGCACCGGCCTCGGCCTGTCGATCGTGGCCGCCATCGTCGAGTCCCATGGTGGCGCCGCCAGCGTCACCTCCGAGCCCGGCCGCGGCATCCGGTTCACCGTCGAGCTCCCCCTCGCCACCCCCGCCTCGGGATCGAGCTCGTGACTTCGCATCCAGTCCACAGCCTTCTCCCAGGATCGGGGCCCATCCTTGGACTCATGCCGAGATCCGGCGACGACCGCACACTTGGAGATGCACCCTGATGGCTGACCTCGAACCGGGACCCTTCGCCCAGAACCCCCCCAGGAGCGCCGAGCCCGGCCCCGGGCAGGGACGGCGTTTCCGCCGGAACGTGGTGGCGGTGGGCGCCGCCGTCGGCCTCACCCTCGGCGGCCTCGGCGTCGCCGCCGCCCAGACCGACAGCTCCACCTCCACCACGGCGGCGCCGGCGGCGCCCGCACCTCCGGCCACGGGGCCCGGCCACCGTGGCGGCGGGCGCAAGGTCAAAATCGGCCTGGCCACGGCGGCCAAGACGATCGGCATCAGCGAGGCCGACCTGAAGACGGCCCTGCGCAACGGGCAGTCCCTCGCCCAGGTGGCCGAGTCCAAGGGCGTCGACCCCGCCAAGGTGATCACGGTGCTGGTGGAGGAGGCCAAGGCCAAGCTGGCCGAGGAGGTCAAGGCCGGCCGGATCACCCAGGCCCAGGCCGACGAGCGGTCCGCCGACCTGCAGGCCCGGGTCACCGAGCACGTGAACCGCACCGGTGGGCCGGGCAAGGGCGGTCGTGGCAAGGATGGTCCTGGGCGCAAGGGTCGCGGGCCGGGCCTGGCCGCTGCGGCGGCGGCGATCGGGATCAGTGAAGCCGATCTGGCGACCGAGCTGCGGGCGGGGAAGTCGATCGCCCAGGTGGCCCAGTCCAAGGGCGTCGACCCCGCCAAGGTGATCACCGCCATCGTCGAGGTGGCCAAGGCCAAGATGGCGGAGCGGGCAGCCACCCTGCAGGAGCGGGTCACCGAGCAGGTGAACCGGGCCGGTGCCGGCGGCCACCGGGGGCCGTGATCGTCCCCTCCGGGCCCGCGTCGCCGTAGCCGGGGCAAGGGGTTCGACCGACCCGCCGCGGTCGAACCCCACCGCCCGGGGGCGCATCACATAGTTTCGGCCCGTGGGCCGACGTCTTGTGGTGGTCGGAGGTGACGCCGGAGGCATGGCCGCGGCGGCGGCCGCCCGTCGCCTCGACCCCGACCTCGACATCGTGGCCCTGGAGCGGGGGCGGTGGACCTCGTACTCGGCCTGTGGGATCCCCTACCTCATCGGCGGCGAGGTCAAGCGGCTGGAGGACCTCGTCGTCCGCACGCCCCAGGAGCTGCGGCAGAGCTACGGGATCGACGTGCGCATGCGGTGCGAGGCGGTGGCCCTCGACCTCGACGCCGGCAAGATCGAGGTGCGCAACCACGAGCAGCACCGCACCTTCCACCTCGGGTTCGACCTGGTCCACCTCGGCACCGGGGCCCGCCCCAAGCGGCCGCCGCTGCCGGGGATCGACCTGCCCTTCGTGGGCGGCCTGCAGACGCTGGACGACGCCGCCGCCCTGCTCGGCCACCTGAGCGGCGCCCCCGCCTGGGCGCCCTCGGGCATCCACCGGGTTGTCGTGGTGGGCGGCGGCTACATCGGCCTGGAGGTGGCCGAGGCCTTCGTGCGCCGGGGAGCGACGGTGACCATCGTCACCGACACCCCCGAGGTGATGCCGACGCTGGACCCCGACGTGGGCGCCCACGTCACCAGGGCGCTGCGGGGCCTCGGCGTCACGGTGCGCTGCGGTGCCAGCGTCACCGGCTTCGAGCCCGGAGCGGTGCTCACCGCCGCCGCCCGCCTGCCCGCCGATCTGGTCGTTCTCGGCCTCGGCGTGACGCCGAACGCCGAGCTGGCCGGGGAGGCCGGTCTCGACCTCGGGGCCGGCGGGG
The DNA here is from genome assembly GCA_038199465.1 of Acidimicrobiales bacterium. GTDB lineage: Bacteria > Actinomycetota > Acidimicrobiia > Acidimicrobiales > JAUJNH01 > JAUJNH01. Next base: position 6,320 of record JBBPYZ010000200.1, read on the forward strand.
CCGTGCGGGTCGACCGTCGCCAGCGCACCAGCGCCGAGGCGGTCTACGCCGCCGGAGACTGCTGCGCCAGCACCCATCTGGTCAGCGGGCGTGAGGTGTACGTGGCGCTCGGGACGGTGACCAACAAGCAGGCCCGAGTGGCCGGCACCAACCTGGGTGGCGGCCACGCCAGCTTCGCCGGGGTGCTCGGCACCGCCATCACCAAGGTGTGTGACCTCGAGGTGGCCCGGACCGGCCTCACCGAGGCGGAGGCGGCGGCGGCGGGCTTCTCGGCGGTGGCCGCCACCATCGAGAGCACCACCACAGCCGGGTACCTGGAGGCTGTGGCCGGGCCGATGCGGGTCAAGGTGGTGGCCGAGCAGGGAAGCGGCCTGCTGCTCGGGGCCCAGATCGTGGGCCGGGGCCCGGGGGCGGCCAAGCGCATCGACGTGGTGGCCACCGCCCTCACCGCCCGGATGGATTGCGACGAGGTGGCCGAGCTCGACCTGGCCTACGCTCCGCCCTTCAGCCCCCTGTGGGATCCGGTGGCCATCGCCGCCCGCAAGGCCGCCGCTCTGGCGGCCGGATGACGGAGCCCGACGGAGGGGGACCCCCGACCCGCTCCGATCTGCTGCGGTGGGGGGAGGCGCTGGCCGGGATCGCCCAGACCGGCCTGGGCTTCACCGACAGCCTCTACGAGCGCGAGCGCTTCGAGGAGGTGTTGAAGGTGGCCGCCGACATCCGGGCCGCAGCCGGCGACCTGGCCCGCCAGCCGTCGGTGGCCGGGGTCCACGAGGCCGAGTGGCTGCGGGGCGTGGGCGCCGGCGTGCCGGGCTACGTCACCCCGAAGGTGGCGATCGGCGCCGTGGTCGGCGACGACGAGGGGCGGCTCCTACTGGTGCAGCGGGCCGACTCGGGGGTGTGGCTGTACCCGACGGGCTGGGCCGACGTGGGCTACTCGCCGGCCGAGGTGGCGGTGAAGGAGGTGCTGGAGGAGACCGGGATCACCTGCGAGCCCGTGCGCCTCATCGCCGTCCTCGACGGCCTGCGCCTCGGGTTCACCTCGGTGCCCCTCTACTCGCTGGTGTTCCACTGCCGGGCCACGGGCGGCACGCTGGCCGGCCACCCGCTCGAGACCCGCGACGTCGGCTGGTTCGCCGAACACGACCTGCCCTCCCCGCTGGCCAACTTCCCCCGCTGGGGCGCCTCGGCCTTCGCCGCCATCCGCGGCGAGCCGCTTGAGGTGCTGTTCGACGCCGTCCGCTCGCCGATCTGGCGAGGCGCCGAGGGCTGACCGGCAGTTGCTCAGGTGCCGGCGGGAGGCCCGGCCAGCTCGGTCAGGAGGGCGGTGACGATCGACACGCCGCCGCCGCTGCGCTCCCACGCATCGGCGATCCGGTCGTGGTCGACCAACCCGGCGGCGTCGGGGGCCAGGCCGAGAGCGGCGGAGCAGGCGCTGGCCAGGACGGCCGGCTCGACCTCGTCGCCGTAGGCGGGGAAGGCCTCGAGGCCCTCCCACAAGCGTTCCAGCGGCGCCGGGCCCGCCCCGCCGGTGGCCAGGGCGGCGGCGGCCACCTCGAACACCTCCTCGGTGGCCACCCCCTTCGGCCGCACGTACCCGGCCACCGGGTGCAGGCGCCACTCGAACACGACCTCGCCGGGACCGTCCTCGCGCAGCCACACCTGGGAGCCGTTGACGTAGGTGTCGAGGGGGGCGCCGAAGGTGTCGTCGAGCAGGGTGACCAGGGCCGGGGAGACCCGCCACACACACGTGGGCACCAGGGCCGTCACGGGGGTGGGGACGCGGCCGGCGGCTGTCGGGACGGGCCGGGGCGGGTTGTCCGCCGCCGGGCCAGGGCCAGCAGGGTGAAGAGCACCACGAACGTCGGCACGCCGATCATGAGGGGCAGGAAGCGGCCGAGGCCCTTGTCGGGCAGGGGCACGCCTGCGCCCTGGGGGATGGCGCCTCCGTCGGCCGGGGCCTTGGCGGCCAGCTCGGCGGTGAGCTCGCGGGTGGTGGAGCAGCGGTTCTCCCGGAAGCGGGGCGAGCCGCCGGCGGTGGGCAGGAACAGGTAGGTGCGGTCCCGGGCATAGAGGCGGTCGAGGGCGGTGACCACCTTGGCCTGGGTGGCGATGGTCCCCTGCACCTCGACCCGCCTGGGCAAGGGGCCGCCCTTCCAGACCCGGATCACGTCGACGGTGGCCTGGCGACCCTTGTTGCCCAGGGCCCGCACGGTGCCGGAGAACACCGTCGGCGCCGCGGCGATCCCGGCGTCGATCCCGAGGTCGGGGGGGCAGCCCAGGTCGGTCTGGGCCTGGGCCGGCCGGATCCCGGTTACGGCGCCGAGAGCGAGGATGGCGGCGGCGGTGCGCAGTCGGCGGCCCATCAGCGTCCCTCCTCGTTGCGCAGGAACCGCTCGGCCTCGGCGGCCAGCTCGTCGGCGCCGGCCACGATGACGCCCTCGTCCTCCGGGCGGCGCAGCTCGCCCAGGAGCAGGGCGTCGGGCTCGACGGGCTCGTCCTCGGCCGCCTCCAGGCCGCGCACGTAGTCGCGGGCCTCGTCGTCGGTCTCGATGGCGTCGTCGATCTCGGCCAGGTACTCCGCGGCGGCGGCCTTCAACTCGGTCAGGTCGACCTCGACGTCGAGCAGGTCGGCGACCCGCTCGACCAGGGCCAGGGCCGCCGGGGGCGACGGGGTGCGGCCCACGTAGTGCGGCACCGCCGCCCAGACCGACGCCGACGGGCCGCCGGCCTTGGCCAGCTGGTCGTGCAGGACGCCCAC
>JBBPYZ010000201.1:0-6794 GCA_038199465.1 Acidimicrobiales bacterium
CGACCACCGGCAAGCCGATCCCGCCGCCCCCCGGCCAGCGCGGCCGACCACAGATGTCGGCCACCACGGGCAAGCCCATACCGCCTCCGCCCGGGCTCGGTGGACGGCCCACCCCGCCCGGCACCCGCCCCGGCGGTCCCACGGCCGGTGGCGCCGCTACCCGTCCCGGCTACGGCGGCGGCATGCGCACCGGTGGTCCCGGCGGCGCTGGTGCCGGCGCCCGTCCTGGCTACGGCGGCGGAGCCCGCCCCGGCGGCCCCAGCACCGGCGGCGCGCCCGGGGGCCGCCCCGGTGGTCCCGGTGGGGGTGGCGGCTTCGGCGGCCGTCCCGGCGGTCCCGGCGGCGGTGGCTTCGGCGGCCGTCCTGGCGGCGGCCCCGGTGGCCGTGGCCGTCCCCAGCGCGGTCGGCGCCGCAAGCGCCGCCTCAGCGAGGAAGACCTGAAGGAGAAGGAGCTCACCCGCTACAGCCGGGTCGATGCCCCCATCCCCGAGGGCGAGATCGTCATCGAGCGGGGCTCCACCGCCCAGGACATCGCTCCCAAGCTGAACCGGACGCCAGCCGACGTGCTGCGCTTCCTGCTCCAGCACGGCGAGATGGTCACCGCCACCGTTCCGCTCTCCGACGAGGCCATCGAGGTGTTCGCCAGCGAGCTGGGCGCCGAGGTGGTCCTGGTCGAGCCGGGCACCGCTCAGGAGGCCGAGCTGGCCCTCAAGTACTTCGACGACGAGGACGACCCTGAGGAGTCGCTCAAGCCGCGGCCCCCCGTCGTCACCGTCATGGGCCACGTCGACCACGGCAAGACCACCCTTCTCGACAAGATCCGCAAGACCAACGTGGTCGCCGGCGAGGCCGGTGGCATCACCCAGCACATCGGGGCGTACCAGGTCACTCTCGACGGGCGGGCCATCACCTTCATCGACACCCCGGGGCACGCCGCCTTCACCCAGATGCGGGCCCGGGGCGCCCAGGTCACCGACATCGTCATCCTCGTGGTGGCGGCCGACGACGGGGTCATGCCCCAGACCCGGGAGGCCATCGCCCACGCCCAGGCCGCCGAGGTGCCGATGGTCGTGGCCATCAACCGGATGGACCGCGAGGACGCCAACGCCGACCGGGTCAAGCAGCAGCTGGCCGAGCTGGGCCTCAACCCCGAGGACTGGGGCGGCGACGTCCCCATGGTGCCCATCTCCGCCCTGCGGGGCGAGGGTGTGTCCAGCGTGCTCGAGCAGGTCCTCCTCCAGGGCGACATCGCCCTCGAAGGCGAGCTGGTGGCCAACCCCGACGGCAAGCCGATGGGCGCGGTCCTCGAGGCCAACCTCGACGTGGGCCGGGGCCCGGTGGCCACGGTCATCGTCGAGAACGGCACCCTGCGGGTCGGCGACTTCGTCGTGGCCGGCTCGGCCTGGGGCAAGGTCCGCGCCCTCATTGACGACGCCGGCAAGCAGATCAAGTCGGCCGGCCCGTCCACCCCGGTGCGGGTGCTCGGCTTCAACGAGCCCCCCTCGGCCGGTGATGAGTTCCGGGTCACCAAGGACCAGGCCACGGCCCGGACCATCGGTGAGCTGCGGGCCAACTCCAAGCGCTTCCGCGAGCAGCGGTCCACCGCCTCGGTCATGGGCCACGTGGGTGCCGGCGCCAAGCTCGAGGACATCTTCGACCAGATCCAGTCGGGGGGCACTGCCACCCTCAACCTGATCGTCAAGGCCGATGTCCAGGGCTCGCTCGAAGCGGTCACCGAGAGCCTGCGCAAGCTCGAGCGCGACGAGGTCAAGCTCAGCTTCGTCCACCGGGCCGTGGGAGGGATCACCGAGAACGACGTGCAGCTGGCGGCGGCGTCCAACGCCACCATCATCGGCTTCAACGTCCGCCCCGACCGCAAGTCCCGCGAGGCGGCCCAGCGCACCGACGTCGAGATCCGCACCTACGAGATCATCTACAAGCTGCTCGAGGACGTGGAGTCGGCCATCGTCGGCATGCTCGCCCCCGAGTACGAAGAGGTCATCACCGGCGAGGCGGAGTGCCGCCAGATCTTCACCGTCCCGAAGATCGGTGCCATCGCCGGCTGCTACGTACGCTCGGGGGTCATCACCCGGGGGTCCAAGGTTCGGTTCCTCCGCGAGGGGGTCATCATCTGGAAGGGCGCCATCACCTCGCTGCGCCGCTTCAAGGACGACGCCCGCGAGGTGGCGGCCGGCTTCGAGTGCGGCATCGGCCTCACCAACAACCAGGACCTGCGCCCTGGCGACATCATCGAGACCTTCGACGAGCGGGAGATCCCCCGCACGTGAGGGTGAGGGCGGCGACCGTGCACCCCGTCCCGGGCTGACGTGCACGCCGCCGCCCTCGAGGTCGACCTCCGGCTTCCCCACTCGACGTCGCTCAAGGACAAGCGGGCCGTGCTCCGCAGCCTCCTCGACGGGGCCCGCAACCGCTACCGCGTCGCCTCGGCCGAGGTCGGCCACCAGGATTTGCGCCAGCGGGCCCTCCTCGGCTTCGCCACCGTCGCCGACTCCCCGTCCCAGGTCACCGACGTCCTCGACGAGGTCGAGCGCTTCGTCTGGAGCTTCCCCGAGATCGAGGTCATCAACACCGACCGGACCTGGGTCGGCTGACACCTCCGCCACTCGCCGGAACCGCACGGCTGGACCTACGCTCGCCGTCCTGTGGAGCTGCGATGAACCCACGCAACCTCCTCGACCGCCTGGCCCACGGCCAGCTCACCAACGTCCGGTTCGCCGACGTCCAGCGCCTGGTCGAGGCCCTCGGCTTCGAGCTCGACCGCGTCAGCGGCAGCCACCACATCTATCGGCACCCGACGATCGGCCAGCGCATCAATCTGCAGGCCCACGGCGGCCAGGCCAAGCCCTACCAGCTTCGACAGCTCCTTGAGGTCGTCGAACGCCACGCCCTCCGACTGAAGGAGAACGATCAGTGAGCGACTACGCCATCAACATGTATTGGAGCGCCGAGGACCAGGCCTGGATCGCCGACATCCCCGACCTGCAGCACTGCTCCGCGCTCGGAGCGTCCCCCCAGGAGGCCCTGGGCGAGGTCCTTCAGGCCAAGGAGGCCTGGCTGGAATCCGCCAGCGAGCATGGCGACGCCGTCCCCCAGCCCCGCTACCGCCCTGCCATCTACGCAGTCGGCTCCAGGGGCTGAGGCGGTCACCCCGGGCTCCGTTCGCACGAAATGCCCCGCGGCCTACCATGGGTCGACGTGGCACGAGCCGGTGGAGCGTCTGATCGGGGCTACAAGCGGACGGACCGGTTGAATGAGCTGCTGCGGGAGGTGGTGGCCGACGAGCTGGAGCGGATCGGGGACGACGACGACGTCCGGCTGCGGCTGGTGACCATCACCGGGGTGTCCACCGTGGCCGACCTGGCCGTGGCCACCGTCTACTACGCCACCCTCGGCGACGAGACCGAGGTGGCCGCCGCCCTGGTCCGGCACCGCCACCGTTTGCAGCGGGCCGTGGCCGCCCAGGTGCGGGCCCGGCGCACGCCGATCCTCAGCTTCCGGGCCGACCCGGGGATCCTGGCCGGCCGCCAGGTCGACGCCCTGCTGCGCGACCACCCGGCCCGCGACGACGAGGTGCCCTTCGACCCGTCGCTCTACCGCGACATCGAGGGCACCGAACGGCCCGCCGAGCCTCCGGACGAGAGCGGGAGCGGTGGCTGAGGCGGTGATCGAGGCGGCCCTCGACCGGGCCGCGGCCGTGGTGGAGGGGGGCGAGCCGCTGCTGCTCACCTGCCACAAGGCCCCCGACGGCGACGCCCTCGGCTCCACCCTGGCCCTCCACCACCTGTGCCGCAGCCAGGGGCGGGACAGCCAGGCCACCTGGAGCGAGCCGTACGAGGTGGCGCCCCACTACCGGTTCCTCCCCGGGCTCGACGTGTGCTCCAAGCCGGCCGACGCCCCCCGGGAGCCGCCGGTGGTCGTCACCTTCGACTGCGGGTCCCTCAGCCGGCTCGGCGACCTGACCGACCGGGCCGCCTGGGCCCGCGACCACGGCCAGCTCGTGGTGATCGACCACCACGCCACCAACGACCGCTTCGGCTCGCTCAACGTCGTCGATGAGCACGCCGCCGCCACCGTGGTGCTGGTCCACCGGCTGGCCCAGCGGCTGGGCTGGCCCCTCACCCGTGATGTGGCCACCTGCCTGTACACGGGGCTGGTCACCGACACCGGCCGCTTCACCCACGCCACCACCACCCCGGCGGTCTTCGCCTTGGCCGAGGAGCTGGCCGGCTTCGACCTGCCGATCGCCTCGATCACCCGCCAGCTGTTCGAGACCCACCGGCTGGCCTACCTCCACTTGGCCGGCGAGGCCCTGTGCCGGGCCCGCCTGGTGCCCAGCCTGTCGTTCGTCTCCACCTGGGTGGACCGCGATGACCTGGAGCGCCACGGCGTGGGCATCGACGAGGTCGAGGGCCTCATCGACCTGGTCCGCCGCACCTCCGAGGCCGACGTGGCCTGTGTGGCCAAGGAGGCCGACGACGGGGTGCGCGTCAGCCTGCGCTCGGTCACCTACCAGGAGAACGGCCGTGAGTGGGGGGTCGATGTCGGCGCCGTCGCCGCCCGCCTCGGCGGCGGCGGCCACCGCTACGCCGCCGGCTTCTCGATGGCCGCCCCGGTGCCCGAGGTGCTGGCCGCGATCGAGGCGGCGCTGGCGGAGCACCTGGCCTCGCAGTGACCACCGGCCCGGCGGGCGCCCCGAAGAAGGCTGCGGTGCACGGCCTCGCCGTGGTCGACAAGCCGAGCGGGTGGACCAGCCACGACGTCGTGGCCCGCTGCCGGCGGCAGCTGGGCACCCGCAAGGTCGGCCACTCCGGCACCCTCGATCCCGGCGCCACCGGGGTCCTGCTCGTCGGCGCCGGCCACGCCACCCGCCTGCTGCGCTTCCTCGGCGACCTGCCCAAGACCTACGTCGGCGAGGTCGTGCTCGGCGCCACCACCACGACCCTCGACGACGAGGGGGAGGTGCTGGAGAGGTTCCCGATGGAGGGGGTGACGCTGGAGGCGGCCCGGGCGGCGGCGGCGACGCTGGTGGGCGACATCCAGCAGGTGCCGCCGATGGTGTCGGCCGTGCAGATCGGCGGCAGGCGCCTCCACGACCTGGCCCGCCAGGGCATCGAGGTCCACCGCGAGCCCCGTCCGGTCACCGTGCACTCCCTCCGGCTCGACGCCACCGACGACCCCCTGGTGCTGCGGCTGGCCGTCACCTGCTCCACCGGCACCTACGTGCGGGTGCTGGCCGCCGACCTGGGCGCCCTCCTCGGCGGCGGCGCCCACCTGCGCCGGCTGCGGCGCACGGCGATCGGCCCCTTTGAGGAGGCCGCTGCCACCCCGCTGGAGGAGGTCGGCCCCCACAGCCTGCGACCCGCCCTGGCCGCGGTGGCCCACCTGAACCGGGCCGTCGTGGGGGAGGAGGGCGCCGCCGACGTCCGCCACGGGAAGGTGCTGCCCAGCTTCGAGGGCGACGGGCCGTGGGCGGTGACCGGACCCGACGGCACCCTGCTCGCCGTCTACGAGCCCTACCGCCCCGGCCTGGTCAAGCCCGCGGTGGTGCTGCCTCCGGCGGGCAGGCCCCCTTCAACCCGTGCTTGACACGAGCCGTTCCTCGGAGGATGATCCCAGGGGCAGCCGGCCCTCGCCTGGGGAATCGGAGCAATCTTATGCGGCCCCCCCATAGCTAATACCCCTTGGCTTGCGAAGGTCGCGCTGATCCTTTGTGCATGCCTTGCATCTTCCACGCTCGTTGCGGCAATACCCGCACAACCTGCCCTTGCCGACCACTCCAATGTTTTCGCTCATTGGGGACACGGTTATCGACCGTGAGTCAATGTGACAGATTCCAGCCTGTGGCATTTCACAGCCGAAGCGGAGTACGGCTGGAGTGTTAACGGCTATCCCAACGGCTTTTGCCTCGGCAGTTGTGCTCCGCGTCAGAATTTCTGTGACGGCTCATTTCATCGCGGGGGTATGGTGGTGTGCGGCGTCAATGACGGTGATCCGCTCCTAGGCCCTCGGGGCACGACCGGGCGCACTTATCCTCTCTACATCAACAATCCACAGCGCCACCTCGATGTCACCTATACCGTCATCTGTATGAAGTGCTCAGGAACGCAGGGAGAGTTGAGGCACAACGTAGTAGATCACGAGTACGGCCACGACCTCGGCTCGGGTCACACGGGTTTCCCAAACTGCGTGATGCGGGCGGCACCCGAGACCAAGTTCCAATGCCAGCATGATGCCGATGCGATGTGGGCGGCCTACGCTCCGCACAACGAAGGGTGAAGATGATGACCGGCAGAGACAGGAATGTTCTCGCCCATGTTCGTCCAACGAAGCCTCGGGTAGCGGCTCTCGTTGCCTTGGTGGTGGTATGGCCGATCAGCGCTCTAGCGCAGATCAATCGCCCCCCCACCCCGCCTGTTGACATGTCCCGGGAAGACGTCCAGCGGTATCTCCACAAGTTGCCCGGTGTTGACGGCCCTTACCGCCCGCACCCCTACTCGATCATGCCGGCTGCCGGTCCCCTGGATGAACGCACGCGAGTTGCGCAGAACGACGCCGCAGGACCGACGGCAGTGCCCTTAGGGCCGCGCGTGGATGACCCGGCATGTCGGGAAAGTGGGCTGTGTGGGGTAATAGACTAAAAGGTCCGAGGAGTTTTCATGACGGGAGGTCCCACCGACCAGTCGGGACAACATCCCGCCCGCCGTTGCCGTCGGGCCCTCCTCCCCAACCGGGACGGCCTCGACGCGGTCGACTCCGTGACCGGCCAGGAGCGA
>JBBPYZ010000202.1:0-6873 GCA_038199465.1 Acidimicrobiales bacterium
AGGGCCACCCGCCCGGAGCAGATGACGAACATCCGGTCGGCGGCGTCGCCGTCGGCGAACACGACCGCCCCGCGCTCGACCGAGCGCCGGCTGGTCAGGGCGGTGATCCGGGCCATCTCGCCCGGGTCGAGGGCCTGGAACAGGTCCGCCTTGCGGAGCAAGGTGGCATCGTCCACCCCGTCAACGTAGGCGATGAGCGCCAGGCGCTGAGTTTGTCGAGGGGACCGCCGAACCCGTACCCTTCCTCGACCGTCACGTCCGCTCCACTCTGGGAGAAGCATGCCTTTCGACGTCGGTGACCGGGTTGTCTACCCGCAACACGGTGCTGCCGTTATCGAGAAGCGAGAGACCAAGGCCTTCTTCGGCGAGGAACGGGAGTACCTGGTCCTGAAGGTGGCCTTCGGCGATCTCACGGTCATGGTGCCGGCAGACAACACCGACGAGGTCGGCCTGCGCGAGGTCATCAACGACGAAGAGGTCGAGGAGGTGTTCGCCGTCCTGCGCAAGAAGGAGGCGCGGATGCCCACCAACTGGTCCCGCCGCTACAAGAACCACGTCGAGAAGCTGAAGAGCGGCGACATCTACCAAGTGGCCGAGGTGGTGCGGAACCTGTCCATCCGCGACAAGGACAAGGGTCTTTCCGCCGGCGAGAAGCGCATGCTGAACCGGGCCCGCCAGATCCTGGTCTCCGAGCTGACCTTCGCCCTGGAGGTCGACGAGGAGACCGCCGAGCTCCGCCTGGACGAAGCCCTGCCGTAGCCTGTCCGGGTTGTGCGGGCTTGGGCGATCGTCGTGGCGGGGGGGCGGGGGCCCGGTTCGGGGGGGCGAAGCCGTTCGGCATGCTCGGGGGGCGCAAGGTCGTGGACTGGGCCGTCCTGGCGGCACGGTCGGCCTGTGAGGGGGTGATCCTGGTGCTCCCGGGGGACCAGGTGGGGCGGGTGGCGCTTGACGTGCAGCCCGACGTGGTGGTGGCCGGGGGGGCGACGCGCTCGGCGAGCGTTCGGGCCGGGCTGGCCCAGGTGCCCGAGGGGGTGCAGGTGGTCGTGGTCCACGACGCCGCCCGGCCGATGGCCCACCCGGGGCTGTTCGCCGCCGTGCTCCAGGCGCTGGTCGACGGGGCCGACGGGGCGGTGGCCGCCGTGCCGGTGGCCGACACCCTGAAGCGGGTCGGCCCGGACGGGGCCGTGGTCCAGACCGTCGACCGGGGGGGGCTGTGGGCGGTGCAGACGCCGCAGGGGTTCCGGCTGGAGGTGCTGCGCGCCGCCCATGCCGGCGAGCCCGAGGCCACCGACGATGCCGGGCTGGTCGAGGCGGCCGGCGGCCGGGTGGTGGTCGTCCCGGGGGACCGCCGCAACCTGAAGGTGACCGACCCGGCCGACCTGGCCCTCCTCGAGGCGTTCGTGGCCCGATGAGCCCGCCGAGCACGATGCGGGTGGGCCAGGGCTTCGATGTCCATCGGTTCTCCGACGACCCGGACCGGCCGCTGGTGCTGGGCGGGGTGGTCTTCCCGGGGGAGCGGGGCCTCGACGGGCACTCCGACGCCGACGCCGTGGCTCACGCCGTGGCCGACGCCCTGCTCGGCGCCGCCGGCCTGGGCGACATCGGGTCGTGGTTCCCCGACGACGACCCCGCCATCGCCGGCGCCGACTCGATGGTGCTGCTGGGGGCCGTGGTGGCCGGGGTCGGCGCGCAGGGGTGGGCGGTGGCCAACGTCGACTGCACCGTGGTGTGCGAGGCGCCCAGGCTGGCCGGACGCCGGCTCGAGCTGCAGGAGCGCCTGACGGGCGTGGTGGGGGCTCCCGTGACCGTGAAGGGCAAGCGGGCCGAATCGCTGGGCGCCCTCGGCCGCCGGGAGGGCATCGCCTGCCTGGCCGTCAGCCTGCTGGTCAGAGGTGAAGGGGGAGAGCCGGCATGAGGCAGCCGGCGGAGCCCCGCAAGCGGGCCAGGGGCGGGCCGGGGGCGCCCAGGACGGCGGCGCAGAAGGCCGTGGCCGGAAGGTCCGACAAGGCCGACGCCAAGGGGGCGGCCCGCAAGGCGGCCCGGGCCGGCAGGGACCGGGAGCGGGCAGCCGAGGCGGGCACGCCCCGGGCGGCGCCCCGGGTCCGCAGCGCCGATCCGCGCGTCGGCCGTCCCGCCCGGGACGACAAGGGCCTGGGGGGCGAGCAGGTCGAGGGTCGCCAGGCCGTGCGGGAGCTGCTGAAGGCCGGCCGCCGCCGGGTGCGCGAGGTGTGGGTGGCCGACGACGTCGACCACGCCGAGATCATCACCGAGATCGAGAGGCTGGCCACGCGGGACCGCACCCCGGTGCGCTACGTCTCCCGGGCCAAGCTCGACCGCCAGGCCCGCACCGACGCCGCCCAGGGCGTGCTGGCCCTGGCCGCCGGGGTGCCCGAGGCCGAGCTCGAGCAGCTGGGCGGCGACCCGCGGGCCTTCCTGGTCTGCCTCGACGGCGTCACCGACCCTCACAACCTCGGGGCGGTGCTCCGCAGCGCCGAGTACGCCGGGGTCACGGGGGCGGTCATCCCCCGCCACCGCGCCGTCAACATCACCCCGACCGTGACCAAGGCCGCCGCCGGGGCGGTCGAGCGGGTGCCGCTGGTCCTGGTCTCGGGGATGCCCACGGCCCTGCTGCGCCTCGGCGAGATGGGCGTGTGGCGGGTGGGGCTCGATCAGGACGCCTCCGGCTCGCTCTGGGACCTCGACCTCGGCGACCGCCCCGTCGCCCTGGTCCTGGGCGCCGAGGGGACCGGGGTGTCCCGGCTCACCGGCCAGCGCTGCGACGAGATGGTCCGCATCCCCCGGGGCGGGGCGCTTGAGAGCCTGAACGTGGCCGCGGCCGGGGCCGTGGCCCTCCTGGCCGTGGCCCGGGGTCGCGCCGCCGTGCCCAGGTAGGGCTTTTTCACCCTCGAGGGGACACCACCCGCTCGAACCATTGACGATCACGGTTTGCATGGCTAGAAGTGACTAGTCCGCCAGAGGGTGGGCCCCGTGATCACAGGAGCAACCGATGGCGCTCACCCTCCACGCCCCCCTCCTCCAGAACGCCGTCGAGCCGACCGACGACGACCTGGTCCTGGCCTACCGGGGTGGCGACGCCGCCGCCCTCGACATGCTCCTCGTGCGCTACCGCCGCTACGCCCGGTCGAAGGCCCGCAGCTACTTCCTGGTCGGCGCCGACGCCGACGACGTCGAGCAGGAGGGGATGATCGGCCTCTACAAGGCGGTGCACGACTACCGCCCCGACCGGGAGGCGGGCTTTCGGGCCTTCGCCGAGCTGTGCGTCACCCGCCAGGTCCTCTCGGCGGTGAAGGGGGCCAACCGGCGCAAGCACCAGCCCCTCCACCGCTACGTCTCCACCAGCGGCGTCATGGGCGGCGAGAGCGACCACGAGCGCACCGTCGAGGACCTGCTGGACGACCACCACGTCGTCGACCCGGCCGAGCAGGTGTGCCAGCGTGAGGAGGTGCAGGCCATGGAGGCCGGCGTGCGCCAGCTGCTCACTGCGCTGGAGGTCGAGGTCCTCAGCCTGTACGTCGACGGCCGGTCCTACGCCGAGATCGGCGTGCGCCTCGACCGGCCCGTGAAGTCGGTCGACAACGCCCTGCGGCGCATCAAGGTCAAGGTGGCCCACCACCTCGCCCAGCGCGCCGCCGCCGAGCGGGCCGGGCACTGGCGCACCGACGCCGCCGCCTGACCCGCCCGGGCGCGGGCGGGCTTTGTTCCCTCGTCGTTCCTATGCTGGCGCCCGGTGCAGACGCCCGACGGCTGGTACCCGGACCCGACCGGCCGGCCCCAGCTGCGGCGGTGGGAGGCCGGCCGGTGGCTCGACTGGGTCTCGGCCGGCGGCCAGGTCATGAGCGAGCCTCTTGGCCCGCCCCCGGCCTCTGGCGGGGGGACCCTCACCAGCGAGCCGGTGGTGCGGGCGGCCCGCACCGGCGACCGGTGGGCGCTGTCCAGCCTGCACGGCCAGCCGCTGGCCACCGCCGCGGTCGCCGACCGAACGGTCACCGTCAACGACCCGGCCGGGACGCCCACCCACCAGCTGCGCCGATCGGCCGCCGGCAGCACGACGGTGGTCAGCCTGCACGACCGCACCGACCGGGAGGTTGGCCGCTACGAGGAGGTGCGCCGCGCCTACCTGGGCGGCTTCCGGGTCGTCGGGCTCGGTGCCCTGCTGGCCACCCTCGACGCCGAGTCGAACGACCTGAAGCGCCTCGTCCTGGTCGACCCCGGGGGCCTTCCGCTCGGGCGGGTGGCCAACGAGGAGGGGGGGTGGACCACCGAGATGGCCCACCCGTTCGGCTCGCCGCTGGCCGAGCTGGCCGCCCTGTCAGCCCTCGCCGTCAGCCTGGCCTGGTCCTGAGGCGCGGCTCCGCTCCCCGATCGGTCGGGAGCAGGTCCGCGGTGTGGAGCCGGGTGTCGGATTCGAACCGACGACCCCTTCTTTACAAGAGAAGCGCTCTACCAGCTGAGCTAACCCGGCGTCTCCCGGCCAGCGTATCGACCCCCGTCCGCGTCCTCGGTGCGCCCGAGTGCAAAGATGAACGCCGATGGGACTGACCGATAAGGAGCGAGCGGTGCTCGACCTCGAGCGCTCCTGGTGGGCTGGGCCCGCCGCCCCGGCCACCAAGGCCGAGGCCATCAGCCTGCTGGGGCTCTCCCGGGCGCAGTTCTACGCCCTGCGTGACAGCGCCGTCGAGCGACCCGAGGCCGAGCGCTACGACCCGCTCGTGGTCCGCCGGGTGCGCCGCGACAAGGCCACCCGGCGCCGCGCCCGCTTCGAGGGCCGCCAGACGGGCGACCCGCGCCGATGAACCGTCAGACCGCGCCGGGAGGCGAGGCGGCGACCTGGAAGGGCCTGGTGATCATCGGGGGCGCCGTGCTCGTCGGCCTCGCCGTCTTCGCCAGCTTCGGCGATGCGACGACCGCCACCGGCAGCTCGCCGCCGGACACCGAGGCGTCACGGACCAAGGCGACGGTCCCGCCCGCCACCCTGCCGCCGTCGACCACGACCACCGTGCCGCTGCGCGAACCCAAGGACATCAAGATCGTGGTGGCCAACGGCACCACCACCAGCGGGGCCACCAAGAAGGTCATCGACGCCCTGAAGCCCGCCTGTTTCGCCGTGCAGTCGGCCGTCGACGCCACCGCCAAGGTGAAGGCCGAGAAGCGGCCCACCACCACCGTGTACTCCACGCCCGGCTACGAGAGGGAGGCGGCCCAGGTCACCACCCGGCTCGGCCTGCAGACCACGGCCAACGCCGCCCTGCCCCCCGACCTGCCCATCCCGGAGCGGGGTGTGCCCTCCTACAACGTGCTTGTGCTGCTCGGCCAGGACCTGGTCGACAACCCGCCCGAGCCCCTCACCCCGTGCGAGGGGGCCACGACCGGCTCCACCGGATCGACCGGCTCCACCTCCACCACCCGGCGTGGCGCCACCAAGGCCCGCACCTCCACCACCAAGGTGAGGACCAGCACCACCAACGCCAAGACCACCTCCACGACCTAGCCGGCGAAGGCGGGGCTCAGGAGCGCTCGGTGGTCGACGACACCTCGAGTTCGAGGCGCCCCCGCACGGGGTCGCCGCTCAGGCCGGGTGGGGGCAGCAGGCGCAGGGCGTAGGAGGCACGGGTGATCGAGCGGGCCTGCTGGATGGCTCCGTCGCCCAGGGTGTGGCTGGCCGTGGTCGTGGTGCGCTGGATGCCCTCGAGGACCGCTTCGTTGCGGCCGGCCGAGCTGGTGCGCCGTACCACCGGCAGCGTGGTGCTGGTGGTGACCGTGGCCGAGCGACGACCGCCGACGACCCCGAGGCCGGTGAGGCGGCCCTCGCCGACCAGGCGGGAGGGGGTGCTGGCCGGCAGGTTGACCGGGCTGTCGACCTTCCAGCGCTCGCCTGGCCGCAGCGGCCGGTCCGGGGGCGCCCCCACGGCGGCCGGGAAGACCTCGGCCACGCCACGGTCGCCGAGGGCCTCGGCGCCCTTGCCGGCGGCCGGTTCCAGGCCGATCAGCTGGGCCGCCCGGTCGAGGCGCACCAGCACGGTGCGCTCGTCCTCGGGCGTGGTGCGCAGCACCACCTCGACCACGCTGCCCTCGTTGCTGGACATGAGGACCCGCTGATCCACCTGCAGGGTGGCGGTGGCGTCCTGGGACACCGGCTCTCGGCCATCGATCCGCAGGGTGGAGCGGGTGCGCACGACCACCTGGTAGCTGAACCGGGCGTCGACGCGGGGCCGGAAGGCGACCCGCACGGTGCCGGGGGCGCAGCCCGCCAGCAGCGAGCCTCCTACGGCGGCGGCGGTCACCGCCGCCAGCCCGGTCCGGACCCGGGGCGAGGTGGCGCCACGCGAGGACGTGGCCCGCGGGCGGCGCATCGTCCAGACAGTACGTTCCGGTGGGGTGGACCTCCTCGCGCCCCTGCTGGCCGACCCGACCCGAGCCTGCCTGCTGTGCGACTGCGACGGCACGCTGGCACCGATCGTCGCCGACCCGGCGGCCGCCGCTCCGCTGCCCGAATCGGTGGCCGCCCTCCACCACCTGGCCGGGCGGCTGGGGCTGGTGGGGGTGGTGTCGGGCCGACCTGCGGCCTGGCTGCACGAACGGTTCGGCGCCGGCCTGGTCCTGTCGGGGCTCTACGGCCTGGAGCAGGTGGCGGCCGACGGCGACGGCCGGGTGGTCGAGCTGCCCGAGGCCGAGCCGTGGCGCCAGGTCGTGGCCGAGGTGGCCGACCGGGCCGACGAGGCCGCTCCGGCCGGCGTCGTCGTCGAGCGCAAGGGGCTGTCGGTCACCCTCCACTACCGCGGCGCGCCCGCCGAGCAGCCCTGGGTCGAGTGCTTCACCGCCGAACAGGCGGCGCGCAGCGGGTTGGAGGCGTCG
>JBBPYZ010000203.1:0-16792 GCA_038199465.1 Acidimicrobiales bacterium
GGCGTGCTGGACCGCACCCACCTGCGGTTCTTTACGCGGTCGACCATCCTGACCCTCTTCGAGGGCGCCGGCTACGACGTGGTCACCATCAGGGGGGGCTTGCAGATCGAGTCCAGGAAGCTCCGGGCGCTCCGGTTCCTGTCGATCGCGGCAGGACGGACGCTGTACCGCGACGGGTGCTTCCGCCAGTTCCACCTCGTGGCCAGGCGCGCACCCGGTGCGCACCCGACCCCGAAGCGCTGAAGCGGCTCGCGCTTCACCCGCGCTCCACTCGCCTCACACGCGGCGGCGGGCCAGGAGGGCGCGGTGGAGCACACCGTCCTGCCACGAGCCGGTGAGGCCACGGAACGCCGCTCGCCGGAGGAGCTCCTGCGCCGAGCGCAGGGGCGGGCGGGGATGCTGGTTGAAGCGGGCCACGAACGGCTTGGACCGCTCCGCCACCTCGAAGCCTGCTGCATAGAGCATCCGGTGGTGCCCGGCGGCGTTCGAGTTGAACCACTGGCAGTCGGGGCCCGAGCCACGCAGCGTGTAGATCGGCCGCCGGGGCGCGGCGAGCGTCAACCACGCCTGGATCTGCTCGACCGACAGGAACCAACCGTCGGGGGCAACGACGGATCGCACCGCTTCGAGGGCCCGCAGGGGATCGCGCAGGTGGAGGAGGAGGCTGCCGAGCACGACCACGTCGAAGGTGCCGACGGTGGCGGGGTCGAGGTCGTAGATCGACAGCGGCCGCCAGGCGACGGGTGAGCCGAGGAGGCCCGCCGCCAGGCGGAACCCGGTGCCCCCCGTGGGTACCGAGGTCTGGGGATCACGGGCCAGCTCCGCTCGATGGTCGGGCGGCCAGTCGCACAGGAGGATGCTCTCGATGTCGACGGCCACGACCTCGGCGGCACCCCGCCTCTCGAGCTCAAAGGCGTAGAAGCCGTCGAAGGTGCCAACGTCGAGGCAGCGCTTGCCCTCCACGTCCGGCCACGGGAGCTCCTCCGTGACGTGGCGGAGGTCGAACCACCCCTTCGTCGTCACCCCTGGCGCCACGTCGATCGTGTGGTACCAGTAGGAGTGGGCGTCGACGCGGCGGCGGGCTTCCTCCGGGTCGATCGCCGCGCTTGTCTCCATCGGCGCTGCACGGTACACGTGCGCGCCGGACGCCCCGGCCTGTCAGAGCACGATGCGGCGGTGGCGGATGCTTCCCCGGAGGAAGGCGGCGGCGCCATAGGCCTCGACCACGAAGCGGGCCGCCAGGTATGCCGGGGCCCGGCGTCGGCTGCGCACGCGGTGCACGGCCTCGGGCCAGCGCATCCGCAGCCAGGGCGCCGCCGCCGCCAGCGGCCACGGCCGGCGCAGCACCACGGCGGCGGCGATGCCGACCAGCGCCAGGTCAACCTTGGCCGTCTGGGAGTTCAGGAACACCCGCCGGTACAGGCTGGCCCGCACCACCCCGGAGCGGCCGGCCAGGCCGGACATGCCCTCCAACCACCGGTAGGACCGCAGCAGGCCTAGGTAGGTCGAGGGCACACAGCGGTGGTGCACCACGCTGTCGCCGGCCCAGGCCCGGGCGCCACCGGCCTCGACGACCCGACACCCGAGCACGGCGTCCTCGCCGAACGCCCGACCGCCGGCCTGCCTCGAGGTGAGGGGGTCGTCCTCGTCGAAGCCGCCGACGGACAGGACGGCGCTTCGCCGGTAGGCCACGTTGGAGGTCTCGAAGAACGGCGTCGGCCCGCCCACCGACACCGTGTGGTCCCACGCACCCATCACCGCCTCCTGAGCGGGATCGGGCGCCACCCTCCCCTGCACAACGTCGACGGCGGGGTCGGCGAAGCAGGCTGCGACGCCCTCCAGCCAGCTCGGTGTAGGCAGGCAGTCGTCGTCGGTGAAGGCCACCAGCCCGGCTCGGGCCAGGGCCAGGCCGACGTTGCGGCCACCACCAGGACCGCGGTTGGCCTCGACCCGCACGACGGCGAGGGCCAGCGGCGACGTCAGGGCGAGGTCGACCAGCGTCGGCCAGGTGGCGTCGCCTGAGCCGTTGTCGACGATCACGGCCTCGACCCCGCCGCCCGGCGGCGCCCTCAGGTCCTCCAGGGCCGCCACCAGCTCGCGCAGGTAGGCCGGCCGGCGGAAGGTGGAGATCACGACAGATGCGGCCGGCGTGGCCAGCGCCGCCCAGGCCGGGCTGCACACCACCTCGGCGGCATGCACTGGCAGCGGGGACGCCACGGGCGCGGCCATCGTCACGCCGGCGGGACCCGCCGAGCGGCCCTCATCCATCGACCCGGCGCTTGGCCAACAGGCCCCGGTGCAGCACGCCGTCAGTCCAGCCTCCGGTCAAGGCCCGGAACGCCGACCGGCGAGCGAGCTGACGCGGGTGGCGGGCCGGCCGGGGGTGCTGGTCGAAGGCGACGACGAACGGCCGCGTCTTCTCGATGATCTCGAAGCCCGCGGCGTAGATGAGGCGGTGGTGGCCTGCGGCATTGGCCGTGAACCACTGGCAGTCGGCCCCCGAGCCGTTGAGGGTGAACAGCGGGGTGCGCGGGCCTCGCAGCGTGAGCCACGCCTCGATCTGGTCGACCGAGAGGAACCGGCCGTCAGGGGCGACGACCGACCGCACCGCCTCCAGCGCGCGCAGCGGGTCGCGCAGGTGCAGCAGCAGGGAGCCGAGGACCACGACGTCGAACGTCCCGACCACGGCAGGGTCGAGGTCGTAGATCGAGAGCGGGCGCCACTCGGCGAGAGAACCGGTGGCCTCGGCCAGAAGCCGGAAGCCGGCCCCCTTCGGCGGGCCGCCAAAGGCAGGGTCGCGACTGAGCTGGCCGCCGCGGTAGTCGGGCGGCCAGTCCCACTGCAGGTGGTCCTCGACGTCGATGGCCACAACGTTGGCCGCGCCGCGCCGCTCCAGCTCAAAGGCGTAGAAGCCGTCGAAGGTCCCGATGTCGAGGCAGCGCTTGCCGGCGACGTCGGGCCAGGGGAGGGTGCCGACGGCGCCACGGAGATCAAACCATCCCGGCGTGGTGACACCGGGAGCGACGTCGATCGAGTGGTACCAGAAGCCGTGTTCGGCGATGCGCCGACGCAGCGCACCCACGTCACCGGGGCTTGGCGTCAACGTCTCAGGCCCCGGTGCCGGCGGCCAGCACCACGATCATCGAGCTGAACCGGCGGGTGGGGCGGCGGCGCACGAGCCATGAGGCCAGACGGGCGGTGGCGCTGGTGCTGGTGCGCTCCCACCCGCAGCCCACCCGGGCGCTGACGACCGTGCGGGCGCCAACGAGGCGTTCGACCTCGGGCCAGGAGTACTCGCGCAGGTGGCTGCTGGACACGAAGTAGTGCTCGAGCGGGTGCCGCCGCCCACGCAGCAGGTCCCGCAGGCGGGCCCGCAGGATGTAGACGTTGTGCCGGTTGGGTGTGGCCACCACGACCGGCGCCCCCCGGCGGGCCACCCGCAGGAGTTCGGCCACACCGGCGGCATCGTCGGGGAGGTGCTCGACGGTGTCGTCGCAGGCCACCCCGTCGAAGGCGCCGACGCGGAACGGCAGCCGCTCGACGTCGCCGACGACTCCGAGCACGTGGACCCCACGCCTGGCGGCGATGGCGCACGCGGTGCGGACGGTGCCGAGACCGATGTCGAGCGATACCACCGTGCGACGGGACGTGGCGGCGAGAGCGCACGAGACCGTCGGGTTCGGTCCGCAGCCGGCGTCGAGCACCAGGCCCATGGTGGCCTTGAGCAGCCCGGTGACCACCGGGTGGGTCTCGGGCAGGGAGAGCGCGGGCACGGCGTCGAGGTCGTCTTCGTGCGCCTCCCACCAGTCTGCGCCAAGGTCGACGTACATGCGCTTGATGGCGGCCGGGTCGCGGCCGGGCATGACCAGGGCAGCGGCCTCGTGGTGGTTGGCGAGCGGGTTGACGGCCATGCGACCCCACAAAGGTACTGGGTCGATTCCGGGCTCACGGCCCGACGCACCCGGTTCCCGGCCCTGCGTGCCTCGGTAGAGTCCGACCCCGGTGCGCCTCGCCATCACCTCTGCGTTCTGCTGGCCCGAGGTCCGCCGGGGCGGCGAGCGCTACATCCAGTCGATGGGGGCGGCGCTCGCCGGCCGCGGCCATGACGTCGTCATCCTCTCGTCGGGATGGGACCCGAGCACCACCGAGCTCGACGGGGTGACGACCGTGCGCTTCCGTCGTGTCGCACGCGATGATCGCCTCCACGAACGGCACTTCGGGGTGCGGGTCCTCCCGGCGCTGCTGGCCGGCCGGTTCGACGCCGTGCACTCGATGGGTCGCCACGACGCGGTCGCCTCGACCCTGGCGGCCGCCGCCCACCCCCGGCGCCGGACCGTCTTCACCGACCTCGGCGTCCCCGACCGGGCCTGGTGGCGGACCCAGGGTCGCGCCGACCTGCTGGCCGTCGGCCAGGTCGTCCGCGCCGTCGACGTGTACGGGTGCATGTCACGCTGGGCCCTGTCCTACCTGCAGCGCGACTGGCTCCGGTCCGACGGGGTCGTCACCCCGGGTGGCGTCGAGCTCTCCGACTTCCGGCCGGCCGCCCGCCACCCGGACCCGACGTTGCTCTTCTCCGGCGCCGTGACCGAGCCCCGCAAGGGTGTGGCCGAGCTGCTCCAGGCCCTGGCGCTGGTCAGCCGCCGCGTCCCGGACGTCCGCCTACAGCTGTCGGGTCCCGGTGACCCAGGGGAGCTGCTGGCCGGCGCCCCCCCGGGGGTTGCCGATCGCGTGGAGGTCCTGGGCCTCGGCTCGCCGGACGGGCAGGCCCAGCGCTACGCCCGGGCCTGGCTCACCGTGCTGCCGTCCACGTACGACTCGTTCGGGATGGCGCTGGTCGAGTCGCTGGCCTGCGGCACGCCGCTGGTCACCACCACCGAGGGCGCACCGAAGGAGCTGGTCGACGAGGCCACCACCGGGACCACCTGCCGTGCCCACGACCCGCACGACCTGGCCGCCGCCATCCTCAGGGGCCTCGACCTGGCCCGTGCCCCGGCGACCGCCGACGCCTGTCGAGCGAGCGCCAGCCGCTTCGACTGGTCGACCAGCCTGGCCCCCGCGGCGGAGTGCCTGTACCGGGGCGACCCCCCGCCGCCGCCCTGGTGCTGAGCGCTCCGCTCTCCAGCGGCTCAGTCTGTCAGCTGCGTCAGTCTTGGAGCGACCGCTCGATGTCGCCGATCCGCCGGTAGAGGCGCCGTCCGGCGAGGGGGATGAACCCGTGATGGGCGTAGAAGTCCATGGCACCGTCGTTGATGGCATCGACGATGACTGCTCTAGCTCCGTAGTGGCGGGCGCCGGCAACCGCTCGAATGAGCGCGTCGAGGAGCAGGTCAGCGCCGAGCCCGTGGCCTTGCTCGGACTGGTCAAGGGCGAGCCGGGCCAGCAGAAGAACGGGGACCGGATCGGGCTGGCCGCGCCGCAGGCGCGACGGCACGGCGCCGTGGTTGACGCTGCCCATAGCCAGCGCGTAGTAGCCGACAACCCGTTCCCCGCGACAGACCACCCAGGTTGCCGCAGTGCCCGCGGCGGCGGCGACTGCCGCGGTGTGCTGCAGCCAGTCGTCGAGCTCACGGACCCCGCTCGCGAAGGCCTCGACATCATGGTGGGCGGGGTCGAGCAGCTCAAGTGGGCGAAGCGGCGGCTTCCTCAAGAGCCCGGGATCTGGCTGTCACGCCTGAAGAGCGCCACGAGCTCAGGGACGATCGCTGCCGGCTTGGCAAGCTCGTCGACGAAGCGGTCGAACGCGGCGGCTGACAGCACGATGTGGTTGGCCCGCTCGAGGACTTCCTGGGCATGCTCAACCGCCGACGACAGCACAAACCCCGAGACCGACTGGCCCGTGAGAGCCGCCGCCTGGCGCAGGGCGCGTTCCTGGTCAGCGGCGAGCCGGAAGTTCAAGCGCCCGGTGAGGGTATCAGCCATGTACGTAGCATACACGTACGTTGGTTGACCCATCGAGCACAGCGTCAGCGGTCGTCCCCGGCGCCCGTCGCCGGGTCCGGCGCCTCAGGGGGGCTCGGGTCCGGGATCGGGATGCGGGCGATGGCGCGCCCGTGCACGCCGGCGAGGCGGGCCAGGGGCACCGCCTCACGGCGTCGGCCGGTGGCCGCCAGGCGGGCCGCCACGAGCGCGCAGGCCGAGGTGTTGGCGGCGGCCCAGCGACGGGCGGCGAACCGGCCGCGGTCCCGGGCGTACCAGTCGTAGGTGGTGGCCAGCCAGCGCTCGGTCCGACGCCCACCCCATGCCTTGGCGCCGGCCACGTTGCCCTCGTGCGGCACCACCACGTCGGCCTCGTAGCGGCGGTGCCAGCCGTCCCGGGCCAGCCGCCAGCACAGCTCGATGTCCTCGCCGTACATGAACCAGCGCTCGTCGTAGGGCGGCCGACCGCCGAGGGCGGCGGCCCGGATCACGTGCACGGCACCAACCAGCCAGTCGACGTCTCCGGCCCGGGGGGGCCCGGCGGCCTCGAGGCCGAGGCGTCGGCCGAGGCGGCCGCCCTGGACCCGGACCGGGAGGGTGGTGGCGAGGGAGACCGCCGGCGACGGGAAGCGGTAGGCGGAGTGCTGGGTGCCGCCGTCGAGGTCGACGAGCCGAGGAGCGACCAGGCCGGCGCCAGGGCGGGCCAGCAGTCGCTGGACGAGGGTGGCGAGCGACCCCGCCGGCAGGACCGTGTCCGGGTTGACGGCGGCCAGGACGGGGGCGCCGGTGCCGGACAGGGCGAGGTTCATCGCCCGGGCGTAGCCGACGTTGACCGGGCTGCGGACGATGCGGACCCCAGGGTGGTGCTCGGCCGCCTCGGCGCTGCGGTCCCCGGATGCGTTGTCCACCACCACCACCTCGGCGTCGAGGCCCTGGAGCGCCGCCGGCAGCGAGGCCAGGCACCGGTCCAGCTCGGCGGCGGTGTTCCACGAGACGACGCCGACGCGCACACCGGTCGGGGGCACGGGTCCTCCCCGAGGCTCGCTCACGCCCCCTCCGGCTGGATGGCCGCAGCGCTGAAGTGGCGCGACGGCGGGTCCGGGTGGGTCGACGGCTCGACGAGGGCATCGAGCCAGGCTTCGACGTGGTCGGCGAGGTCGTCGACGTCGAACCAGCTGGCGGTGCGGAGGCCACCGGCCACCAGGTCCGCCCTCAGGGCGGGGTCTGCGGCCAGGCGCCGGACGGCCTCGGCCAGCGACGCCGGATCACCGGCCCGGAAGCGCAGGCAGTTGCCGGCGTCGGCCAGGAACTCGCCGGAGCCCCCGACGCCGGTGGCGAGCACCGGCGTGCCGCACGCCATCGCCTCGATCGGCACCAGCCCGAAGGGCTCGTCCCACTCGCTCGGGAAGACCAACGCGTCGGCGGCTCGGTAGCGGGCCGCCAGCTCGGCGGCAGGGAGCGGCGGGGCCAGCTCCACGCGACCGGCCAGCCCCAGCTCGTCGGCCACGGCGGCGAGGCGGTCCCGCTCGCCCAGGTCCCCGGTGCCCCGCACCTCCAGCGTCGTCGCCTCGAGGTGAGCCAGCGCCCGGACGGCCGTCTCGATCCCCTTGCGCCGGTCGTAGCGCCCCGCGTACAGCAGACGCCCCCGCCACGGCCCTGGCTGGCCCGGACCGGTGGGGGCAAAGACTGTCGTGTCGACCCCCAGGTAGGCAATGGTTGAGCGGTCGTATCTCCACGCCGAGTCCCGCTCGGCCCTGGTCCGGTTGTCCTGGCTGGTGAAGCAGAACGCCCCGCTGCCACCGAGGTCGGGCAGCGTCGTCGGCACCCGCAGGAGCGGCCGGGCGAACCGCCCGAGGCGCGACCGGCGGGTCCCGTTGAAGCGGCGCGACCACGGGTCGAGGGTGGTGCCGTAGCAGAGCCAGTCGTCGGCGACCACGTACAGCAGGGGGATCCGCTGCTCGTGGATCGTGGTGAGCAGGCCGAGCGAGAGGGCCCCCATGTGCCAGATCACAGCCACGTCGGGGCGGGACGCGGCCAGCGCCCTCCCGAGCGCGGCTTGGTTGGCCCGCTCGATGCGCCAGCACGAGCCAAACCAGGGTTGGTGGAGCTCGTCGCCTCGGAAGTACCGCCGGAGTTCGCGCCGCACGGTGACGCCGCCCCCTTCTTCATCGGGGCGACCGGCCAGCCGGAGGTCACTGGTCAGCACCGTCACGGTGTGGCCCCGCCGGGCCAGCCGCACCGCCACGTCGGCGGAGGCCAGCTCGTACCCGCCGGTGTGATGCGGTGGGTACTGGAGGCCCAGGAACAGGACCCGGTGCCCCCCCACGGGGCGATGATCGTAGACCCCTCCCCTACAATCGCTGCCGTGGCGGCCGCCCTCACCTCGTCCGACGCCGTCGCCTCCACGGCCACGCCGGCCCCCGAGATCGCCGTGGTGTGCCCGACCTACCGCCGGTCTGAGCAGCTCCGGAACCTGGTCGCCGCCCTCGAGGCTCAGACCCTCGACCCCGCCCGCTTCGAGGTCGTGGTGGTCGACAACGCCTCGGGGGACGGCACCGGTGCCGTCCTCGCCGAGCTGGCCGCCGCTTCGCCGCTGCGGATGCGGATCCTCGCCACCTCGGTCAACCGGGGACCGGCTCCGGCCCGCAACCTCGGGTGGCGCGCCACGACGGCGCCCGTGGTGGCCTTCGCCGACGACGACGTGCTGCCCGCCCCCGAGTGGCTGTCGGCCGGACTCGAGGCCCTCCTCGGCGACCCGAGCATCGGGGTGCTCCAAGGTCACACCGCCCTGCCGCCCGGGACGCCGCCCTTCGCCCAGCTGGCGCCGTGGAGCGTCTGGCGCGTGATCGACGGTGCCGGCCCCTTCTTCGAAGCCTGCAACATCTTCTACCGGCGCGACGCCCTCGTGGCCACGGGCGGCTTCGACGAGGCCATCGGCTGGTGGGGCGAGGACACCGACCTGGGCTGGAAGGTGCTGGAAGCCGGGTGGCAGCGGGACTTCGCACCGGAGGCGACCGTCGTCCACCAGGTCGAGGGCCGATCGGTGGGGTGGCACGTCCGCCAAGGGCTCAACGACCGCAAGATCGTCGGCATCGCTGCCGCCTACCCCGGCTTTCGGACCGAGGCGTTCTGGCGGCCGTGGGCCTTCCGCGACCGCGACGCGGTGCTCGCGCTCGCCCTCGTGGCGGTCGTGGGCGCGCGGCGGCGCCCCGGCCCCGCCGTGGCCGGCCGGCCCGGCCGGTGGGTCGGCCGCCCCCGCCACCAGGGGCGGCCCGCCCTCGGCCGCACCGGCTGGGTGCGCCACGGCGCCGAGCTGGTGGTCGTGGACTTGGCCCGGTTAGGCGGGTGCCTCGTCGGCGCCGTGCGCCACCGGACCCTGGTGCTCTGAACCCACCGGCCCCGGACGGGTCAGCCACGGCCCCGGTCCGCTCCGGCAGAGGGCGGCCAGCTCCTGGGTGTCCTTGTAGGTGTCGGCCGACTTCCAGAACCCCTCGTGGGGGAAGGGACGCAGCTCGCCGAGGCCGGCGAGGTGGGGGAGCACCTGGCGCTCGAGGTCCTCGCCCCACCACAGGTCGAACACCCGCCGGCTGAACACGAAGAACCCGGCGTTGATGCGGTGGTCCTGCAGGCGGGGCTTCTCTGTGAAGCGGGCCACCCGACCGTCGCGGTCGAGCTCGATGGTGCCGTACGGCGACGGCAGGGCGACGGTGGTGAGGGTGGCCGCGGCGCCGGAGGCCCGGTGGACGGCGAGCTGGGCTGGGAGGTCGATGTCGCCCAGGCCGTCGGCGTAGGTGCAGAAGAACACCTCGCCGACCCGATCCCGCACCGCGTTGACCCGGCCGCCGGTGTTGGTCTCGAGGCCGGTGTCGACCACCTCGACCTCCCAGTCGGCGGGCAGCGTCGTGGCGAAGTCCGCCACCATCTCCGCCTTGAAGCCAGCCGCCAGGGTGAAGCGTCGGAACCCCTGCCCGGCGTAGATCTCCATGACGTGCTGGAGCATGGGCCGGTTGCAGATCTCTAGCAGCGGCTTCGGCACCTCGACGGTGTTCGGGTAGGCCCGCGTCCCCTTGCCGCCGCAGAGGATCACGGTGCGGACGTCGGCGGCGGGCATCCCCATCACGGCGGAACGTAGCCGCTACCGTCCACAGCCCATGTCGCCCGGCAGCTCCGGTGTCGCGGTGTCAGTCGTCGTCCCTACCCACGACCGGGCCAGCCGCTGCGCCGAGCTCCTGCGGCGCCTCGCCTCCCAGTCGATCGGTCCGGACCGGTTCGAGGTCCTGGTCGTGGACGACTGCTCGACCGACGAAACCGCCGAGGTCCTAGCCGCCCTGGTGGGCGAGCTGCCCTACCGCCTGGTGCCCCTCCGCACGCCGGCCAACCGGGGCCCGGCCGGCGCTCGGAACATCGGGTGGCGGGCAGCTTCCTCGCCGCTCGTCGCCTGCATCGACGATGACTGCGTGGCCGAGGACGGCTGGCTCGCCGCCGCCGTCGCCGCCTTCGAGACCGACCCCCGACTTGGCGTGGCCCAGGGCCGCACCCGCCCCCCCGACGACATCGACGTCACGAAGCTGCAGGGCTGGCAGGTGTGGCGGGTCGTCTCGGAGGCCACCCCCTACTTCGACGCCTGCAACATCTTCTACCGCAGGGCGGCCCTCGAGGGCACCGGCGGCTTCGACGAGCAGATGGTCTGGTGGTCATCCCGACCGGGTGCCGGCCCCACCCCCGTGCCATGGGGTGAGGACACCGCCGCCGGCTGGGCGGTGGTCGAGGCCGGCTGGGGCCGGGGCTTCGTCGGCGACGCCGTCGTCGTCCACGACGTCGAGGACCGGGGCTGGCTGTGGCACGTCAGGCACGGCTACCTGGACCTCCTCATCATCGCCCTGGCCGTGCAGCACCCCGGCTACCGGCGGGAGGCGTTCTGGCGGCCGTGGGCGTACCGGCGGGAGGACGCCGCCTTTCTCGCCGCCGTCGCCGGCGCCGCCGTCGCCCTCCGGTGGCGGCCGGCCGCGCTTGCCATCGCTCCCTACCTGTGGTGGCGGCGCCCGTCCGTCCGGCGGCCGCGCTTCCTCCAGGTGTGCGCCGGCAACCTGGTGGTCGACACGGCTCGCGCCGCCGGTCAGCTGCACGGAGCGCTGAAGTACCGCACCTTCGTCGTCTGACGCGGCGACGCCGTGCCGGCACCGCGGCGGAGGGATACTCGCCCGGCGATGGGTTCCCGGCCGAGCGTCCTGGTCGACGCGACGTCGCTGGGCGGCCCGTCCGCCTCAAGCGGCATCCGCACGATGACTCGCGGACTGCTCGAGGCGCTGGTCGCCGAGGGGTCGATCGAGCTCACCGCCATCGTAACGCCCGGCGTGCACCTCCCGAGCGGGGTGCAGCGACAGGAGGTCCACCGGGTGGCACCACGAGGCCGGGCCGAGCTGGTGGAGCACGCGCTGCGCCTGCCGCTCGAGATGCGCCGCGCCCCGAGTGACCTCCTGTACGAGCCCGGCTTTGCCGCCCCGTGGCGGGTGGACCGGCCCCATGTCCAGACCCTGTTCGACGTCATCCCCCTGGTCCTGGACGACCCCGACCTGGCCGCTCTGCGCCGGCGCTGGCGCCGCTTCGCCCCCCGCTACCGACGGGCCGACGCCGTCATCGCCATCTCCCGGTCGGCAGCCGACGACGGGATCCGCCTGCTCGGCCTCGACCCGGCCCGGGGCGAGGTCGCCCACCTGGGCGTCGAACCCGCCTTCTACCCCTCCTCCCACCCCGGGCCGGAGGAGGGCCAGCTGCCGTACGTGCTGGTCGTCGGCGAGTGCAGCCGGCGCAAGGGCTTCGCCGAGGCCTGCGAGGTGGTGGCCCGCCTGGCCGAGCGGGGCCACCCCCACCTGCTCAAGGTGGCCGGACTCGTCCACCCGTGGGCCCGGGGCGACCTGGCGGCCACCGTCGCCGCCAGCCGCC
This sequence comes from Acidimicrobiales bacterium, assembly GCA_038199465.1. Taxonomy (GTDB): domain Bacteria; phylum Actinomycetota; class Acidimicrobiia; order Acidimicrobiales; family JAUJNH01; genus JAUJNH01. Next base: position 11,860 of record JBBPYZ010000203.1, read on the forward strand.
GGCCCGACCTGGTCGAGCACCTCGGCTTCGTCGACGACCTGCCGGCGCTGGTCCGCTCGGCCTCTCTGGTCCTCAGCACCAGCCGCTACGAGGGCTTCGGCCTGCCCGCCCTCGAGGCCATGGCCAGCGGCGTGCCCGTCGTCGCCTTTGCCAACTCGGCGGTGACCGAGGTGGTCGGCGGCGGCGGGATCCTGGTACCCGACGGTGACGTCGGCGCCATGGCCGGCGCCGGCCACCGGCTCCTGTCGTCGCCCGCCGCCTGGGACGAAGCCCGCCAGGCCGGGCTGGCCCGGGCCGCCCGCTTCACCTGGGCCGCGTGTGCGGAGGTCCACGCCCGGGTGTTCGCCTCGGTAGCCCACGGAGGGCTGGGATCGGGCCGCCTCTAGGTTGAGAGGCGTGACCGGTGTACGCAGGGTGCTGATGTTCGAGGCGTACCCGCACGCCTTCACCGGCGCCCAGCGGCAGATGCTCCTGCTGCTGCGCGGCCTGGCCGAGCGGGGGTGGGCCGTCGAGCTGGCCACCCCGGCCGACGGCGCCTTCCCCGAGGCCGCCCGGGCCGCCGGGGTGCCCTGGACGGTGGCCGAGCTGCCGACGGCGCTGAAGGTCTACGGGCGCCGGACGACCGGCGCGAGGGCCGTCGTCGCCGCCGCCTCGCTGCCGCCGGCCTGGGTCCGGCTCGCCCGCTGGCTGCGGGCCCGAGCCGACCTGGTGCACGCCTGTGACCACCGCGGCCAGCTGCTGCTCGGTCCGGCGGCCCGCCTGGCCCGGCTCCCCTCGGTCTGGCACATCGAGGCCATCGACCGGAATCGGGCGCTCAACGGGTTCTGCTCGCGGCTGGCGTCGCGGGTCGTGGTGCCGAGCCGGGCCGTGGCCGACAACCTGCCCGGCCTCCACCTCACCGGCAACCTCACCGTGGTCCCGAACACCGTCGGCCCCGAGTGGCTCGACCCGCCGCCCCGGCGCCCGGCCGCCGTCCCGACCATCGCCACCGTGGGCCGGCTGCACCCCGACAAGGGGATCGACGTGCTCCTCGAGGCCATGGCTCGGCTGCGCAGGAGGGTGCCGGCGGCCCGGGCGGTGGTCGTGGGCGGGCCCCAGCCGGGCCACGAGGGGTACCGGGCCGAGCTGCTCGACCGGCGCCGCCAGCTGGGCCTCGACGACGCCGTCGACTTCGCCGGCCCCCTGCCCAGCCCGCAGGCGGTGCTGCTGGGGGCGAGCGCCTACGTTCAGCCGTCGCGCGAACGCACCGAGCTGCAGCCGGTCGCCGTGCTGGAGGCCATGGCCGTGGGCCTGCCCGTGGTGGCCACCCGGGTCGGCGGAGTCCCGGAGATGCTCGACGGTGGCCGCCTGGGCCTGCTGGTGCCTCCCGAGGACCCCGAGGCGCTGGCCGATGCGCTGGCCCGCGTGCTCGAGGAGCCCGGCCTGGCCGACCGGCTGGGCCGGGACGCCCAGGCCCGCCTTCGTTCCTCCTGCTCGGTCGAGGGCATGGTCGAGCTGGTCGAGGATGCCTACCTGGGCCTGCTCGCCCGGTGAGGGCCGTCCTGTTCGCCAACCGGGTGGTCGACCCGGTGCGATCGACGACCGGCATCGGCCGCTACGTCCAGGGCCTGACCGTTGCCCTCGCCGCCCGGGCCGAGCCGGGCTGGCGCTACGACGTCAGCGCCCCGCGCGAGCTGGGCCGCCCGGCGTGGCTGCCGCCGGGGGTGGGCTACCGGCCGGTGCCCGGGCCTCGCAGGGGGCTGCACCTGGCCTGGACCTTCCTCGGCCGGCCTCGCCTGGAGCAGGCCGTGGGGGCCGCCGACCTGGTGCATGTGCTCCACCCATCGTTCCCGCTCCCGACCCGGGCCCCGACGGTCGTGTCAATCATGGACCTGATGCTCCTCGAGCACCCCGAGTGGTACGAGCGGGGCGAGCTGCTGGGCTTCCGCCGCTGCATGGACCGGCTGGCCGCCGACGACGGTCCGGTCATCACCATCTCCAGCGACGTGGCCGAGCGCCTGCACCGCCTGGTGGGCGTGGCTCGCGACCGCATCACCGTGGTGCACTTGGCCGCCGGCGACGAGTTCCGCCGACCCGCCGAGCCGGCCGACGTCGAGCGGGTGTGCGCCGGCCTTGGCCTGCAGCCCGGCCGGTTCCTGCTGGCCGTCGGCAACCTCTCGACCCGCAAGAACCTGGGCACGCTGGTGCGATCGATGGCCGGGGTGGAGGCCGCCGGGCTACCGCTGGTGCTGGCCGGGCGGCCGGGCACGAGCTCATCCGAGGTCGACGACGAGATCCGCCGGCACGGAGTGGCCGACCGGGTGCGGCGGGCCGGCTTCGTGGCCGACGCCGACCTGCCGGCGCTGGTGCAGAGCGCGCTGGCTCTCGTCCACCCCGCAGTCGACGAGGGGTTCGGGCTGCCGCCGCTCGAGGCCATGGCCGCGGGCACGCCGGTGATCGCGGCCCGGGCCGGCTCGATCCCGGAGGTTGTGGGAGATGCTGCCGTGCTGGTCGAACCCCTGGACGCCGCAGCCTGGACCGAGGCGGTGAACCTCGTCGCCGAGGACGATGACCGCCGGGCGGCCATGGCCGCTGCCGGGCGGGCCCGGGCCGCCGCCTTCACCTGGGAGCGGGTGGCCGAGCAGACCGTGGCCGTGCACCGCTCGGCCGTCGGCTGGGCTGTCGGCTGAGCGCGTGGTTACCTCTGCGCCCGTGCTGCGACCTGCCCTGCTCGCCGTCGTGGGCGGGCTGGCGACGGCCGCATCGGTGCAACCGGTGGGGCTGTGGCCGCTGGGTCTGGTCGGCGTCGGCCTGCTGACCCTGGCCTGGTCGAAGGCCTCGAGCCGCAAGGCCCGGGCGGGGGCCGGGGCGCTCTGGGCCCTGAGCCTGCTGGCCTGCACGACCTTCTGGGTGACCGACTTCCAGGTCGTCGGCTACGTCGTCCTCGCCCTCCTCGGGGCCAGCTTCTTCACCGCGGCCGGAGCGTTGGTGCCGAGCGGCGGGGCTTGGGCCGGCGTCGGCGCCGCCGGGGCCATCACCCTGGCCGAGGCCCTGCGGGCCCGGGTGCCCTTCGAGGGCTTCCCGATGGGGGGCCTGCCCCAGGGCCAGGCCGGCGGCCCCCTGGCCGCCGCCGCCCGCCTGGGCGGCACCACGCTGGTGACCCTGGCCGCCGCCCTCGTCGGGGCCGGGCTGGCCGAGGTCGTCCGCCGCCGGCCCCTGCGGGCTGGGGCCCTGCTCCTCGTGCCCGTCCTCGTCGCGGTGGTGGGGGCCGGCCTCCCTGCCGGCGAGCGCATCGGCTCGTTGCGGATCGCTGCGGTGCAGGGCGGGGGCCCCCGGGGCACCCGGGGCGTCGAGACCTCCGAGCGGGAGGTCTTCGACCGCCACCTGGCCGCCTCGCGCACCATCGCCCCGGGCACCGCGGAGGTGGTGGTGTGGCCCGAGAACGCGGTGTCGCTCCCGGGCCCGACCGCAGGGTCGCCCGAGGGCGAGGAGCGGGCCGCCGAGGCCCGCCGCCTCGGCGCGGTGCTGCTGGTCGGCGTGGTCGAGGACGTCCCCCCCGACCGGTTCCGCACCGCCCAGCTGGCCTTCGCCCCCGACGGCCGGCTGGTCGGCCGCTACGACAAGGTCCACCGCGTCCCCTTCGGCGAGTACGCCCCCCTCCGTGATCTCGTGGCCAAGGTGGCCGACCTCAGCCTCCTGCCCCGAGACGCCATCAAGGGCGACGGCCCTGGCCTCCTGCTCGGCCCCGGCGGACAGCCGCTCGGGGTGGTCATCTCCTACGAGGTGTTCTTCGGCGACCGGGCCCGGTCGGCCATCCGGGCCGGCGGCCAGGTGCTGCTCGTGCCCACCAACGCCGCCTCCTACGCCACCAGCCAGGTCCCCGACCAGGAGGTGGCGGCGGCCCGGCTGCGGGCCTGGGAGACCGGGCGCAACGTGGTGCAGGCGGCTCCCACCGGGTTCTCGGCCTTTGTGAGCCCTGAGGGCGAGGTGAGCCAGCGCACCGACCTGGGCGCCCAGCAGGTGATCGTGGCCGAGGTCCCCCTGCGCCGGGGCACCACGCCCTACCTGCGCACCGGCGACCAGCCCTGGCTCGTCCTGGCCCTGGCCTGCCTGGCCATACCCGGAGTCGCCGGCCTGAGGAGCCCGCCCAACCGCCGGGAGTAGGTGTCGCCCAGCGCACCAGTACTCCCGGCAGAAGCGGGTTTCGGGGCGCGCCCGGCGATGCACCAGACTCGTCCTCGAGCGTCGCCTCCGGCGCACCTCCAGGAGCCCACCCCCCATGGCCGACCCCCCGCTGCGCATCGCCCTTCTCGTCTACCGGGGCAACCCCCACTCGGGCGGCCAGGGCGTGTACACCCGAGAGCTGGCCAAGGAGCTGGTGGGCCTCGGCCACCAGGTCACCGTCTTCGCCGGCCAGCCCTGGCCCCAGCTGACCGACGGGGTCGAGTTCGTGGCCGTCCCGAGCCTCGACCTGTACCACCCCGACCACCCGTTCCGGCCGCCGCTCTCCCCCCGGGCCTACCGCAGCTGGATCGACGTCGCCGAGGTCGCCCTCATGTCCACCGGAGCCTTCCCCGAGCCGCTCACGTTCAGCCTGCGGGTACGCCGCCTGCTTGCCGGCCGCCGGGCCGACTTCGACCTCATCCACGACAACCAGTGCCTGGGCCGGGGCATCGGCGGGCTCCTCGACGACGGCTGGCCGGTGCTGGCCACCCTCCACCACCCCATCACCGTCGACCGCCGGCTCGACCTCGAGCACGCCGAGACCCGCCGCCGGCGGCTCGGGCTGCGCCGCTGGTACTCCTTCCTGCGGATGCAGGTGCGGGTCCTGTCCCGCATGCCCCGGGTCGTGACCGTCTCGGAGTCCTCCCGGCGCGACATCTGCGCCCAGATGGGCGCCCGCCCCGAGCGGGTGCACGTGGTGCCCGTGGGCGTCGACCTCGAGAACTTCCGA
>JBBPYZ010000204.1:0-11181 GCA_038199465.1 Acidimicrobiales bacterium
CGGTTCTGGAGGATGTCGACGACATCGGCCGACAGCGACCGGTAGGGACGACGCCCCAGGTTGGCGACGTTGACGGCGATGCGCCCGCCCGGCTCCAGCTTGGTCACGCACTCGGCGAACACGGCCGTGAGCATCTCGAGGTAATCCTGGTAGCTCTCAGGGATGTGGTCCTGGCCCACATCGACCTCGTAGTCCTTGCCGGCGAAGTAGGGCGGCGAGGTCACGACGAGGGCGACGGTGGCGTCATCGACCTGGTCCATGGCCCGGGCATCCCCGGCCACGAGCACGTCGACGGGGTGCCGGCGGGTGCCGAGGACCTTGTCGGGCGAGACAACCGGGGCGGTGAAGCGGTCGTAGAAGCCGCGGGCGTCGTGGCTCTCCCGCCGGCCCACCCCGAAGCTCGAGGTGACCGTCGGCCGGCGCCGGCGCTCGGCACCGGGATCCGGGAGGGGCACCACCGAACCCGTCATCGCGCCCTCCCCGTCAGCGGGGGCACGAGAGGACTCGGAGCGGTGCACAGGCATACCAACCTATGGGGAGCGGTCGTGGCGCTGGGGGACCGTGGAGCGGCCTGGGCCGGGCCTACTGAGCTTGCCCAATCCGGGTTTAGGCCGGTCGGTCGTCGTCCCGTCGGTCCTGCTTCCACGCCTTCATCTCGCGCCGATTTCGCAGCGGGTGCCCGAAGGCCGCCCACTCGGCCCGAGCCGTCCGCACCGGGTGGCGGAGCAGGGTGAGGGGGTTGGTGGGCAGCGCGACCATCCGGGCCAGCGGGGGCGGCAGGTAGTCCCGGCGGGCCAGCGACCCGGGGGCGGCGTACACGTCGACGGCGCCCCGGGGTGTTTTCACGCCGACGACATTGGGCATTCTTCGTGGAGGCCGGCTACCGATGTCTGGCTGAAGGGAGATTCCACATGCTCAACGTCGAGACACGCTCGGGCGGCGCCACCGCAACCGGTGAAATCCCGGCCTCAGCTTCTTCATGTCCGCCTGCCGTCGCCGCCTGGCGACCGCTCGCCGCCGGGGTCGCAATCCTGATCGGCGGCGTCGTTGGCCTGGTCTACGGCCTGGCCCGTGGCGAGCTCGTCGACGTGCTCGGGATCATCGGGCTCACCCTGCTCGTCGCCGGTCTGGTGAACGGCACCGGCCCGCGCTACCGGGGTGCAGGGGTGGCGCTCCTCAGCGTCTTCGTCAGCGCCAAGACGATCGATCGCCTCCCGGACGTCTTCCAGCGGGGTGTGGCTTACGGGGCCCTGATGGCGGCCTTCGGCATCTATGTGATCGTGCAGCAATGGTCGCAGTACCAGGCTTCGAGGGCAGACGAGACACGAGAGGTCCGGACGCCGCACTGATCCCAGGCCGCTGATCCCCAGCGGGAACTGGTGGCGGAGGTGCCGTCAGACCGAGTCGGTGAGGGCGGCCAGCAGCGCCGCCCGCTCCGGCATGGTCGCCACCACGAGGTGCTCGGTCTCGGCGTGGGCGCCGCCGCCCACCGGGCCGAGGCCATCGAGGGTGGGGCAGCCCACCGCGGCGGTGAAGTTGCCGTCGGAGCCGCCGCCGACGCTCACCCCGGTGAGCGGGGGTAGGCCGAGTTCTGCGGCCAAGGTTCGGGCCTGGCCCCAGAGGGCGGCCGAGCTGGTCTCGGGCATCGGCGGGCGGTTGGGCCCGCCCTGCACCTCCAGGCGGCATCCGGGCACGGTGGCGGCCAGCGCCAGCAGCGCCGCATGCACCCGGCCGGCCTCGTCGGGCTGGGCCACCCGCACGTCCACCTCCACCCGGGCCCGGGCCGGCACCACGTTGGTGGCCGTGCCCGCCACCGCCATGGTGGGGGTGACGGTGGTGCCGATCTCGGGCCGGCCCAGGGGGGCGAGGGCCAGGACCAGATGGGCGGCCTGGACCAGGGCGTTGGCCCCCTTCTCGGGCTCCAGGCCGGCGTGGGCGCTGCGCCCGGTGACGACCAGGGTGTACATCCCCGTCCCCTTGCGGCCCAGCTTGAGGGCGCCGTCGTCGGCCGCGGGTTCGCAGATGAGCGCAGCCCGGGCCCGGCGGGCCCCGTCCTCGACCAGTTGGCGCGAGGTCTGCGAGCCCACCTCCTCGTCGGTGGTCAGCAGCACCTCGACGCCGTCAAGGTCGTCGAGCGTGGCCAGGGCGTGCAGCGCCTGCACGACCCCACCCTTCATGTCGAAGCAGCCCGGCCCGGTGGCCACCCCACCCTCCACCCGGAAGGGCCGGCGGGCCAGGGTGCCCAGCGGCCAGACCGTGTCCAGGTGGCCCACCACCAGCACCCGGCCGGCGGTGCCGAACCGCCAGCGGAGGTGGGCTCGCCCGTCGACCTCCAGCACCTCGGGCGCCTGGCCCAGCAGGCGGGCGCCGATCACTGCCGTGAGGTCGACCACCGCCCGGCACGCCGCCAGGTCGTCCGAGGGCGACTCGACCTCGACGAGGCAAGCCAAGTCGTCCACCATCGTCGGCAGCCGTGACGCCAGGTGTGCCAACCGGTCCACCGCCTGAGCCTGGCACAAACCCCGGTTGCCAAGGACGGGGGGTGCGTGGGATGCTTGTCCGGTCATGTGCCGCAGTTCCCGCCTCCTCGTAGTACCCAGAAGCGAGCGCTAGGCCGTCACGCCCACCCCGTCGACGCCCCCAAGCGCTCTGCCTGCCTCCCCGCCGGGGAGGTTTTTCTTTGCCCGCAGACACCAAAAGCCGACCGCACGCCTTCGCTTGACGACACAGGAGAACCAAGGTGCAGCTCACCGGGGCCCAGGCCCTCATCAAGAGCCTCGAAATGGAGGGCGTCGAGGTGGCCTTCGGCCTGCCCGGCGGGTGCATCCTGCCGGCCTACGACCCGATCCTGGAGTCGACGCTGCGCCACATCCTGGTGCGCCACGAGCAGGGTGCCGGCCACATGGCCGAGGGCTACGCCCATGTCACCGGCCGGCCCGGGGTGTGCATCGTCACCAGCGGCCCGGCGGCCACCAACCTGGTGACCCCGCTGATGGACGCCTACATGGACTCGATCCCGATGGTGGCCATCACCGGCCAGGTCCCCACCCACGCCATCGGCACCGACGCCTTCCAGGAGTGCGACACCCTGGGCATCACCCGCTCGGTCACCAAGCACAACGAGCTGGTGATGACCGCCGCCGACCTGCCCCGAGTCGTGCGCGAGGCCTTCCACATCGCCACCACCGGCCGTCCCGGCCCAGTGCTGATCGACGTCCCCAAGGACGTGCTGACCAGCCTGATGGACTGGCACTGGCCGAGCGACGACGACGTCGTCGCCGGACTGCCCGGCTACCGGCCCACCACCCGGGGCAACGGCAAGATGATCAAGGAGGCGGCCCGCCTCATCACCGAGGCCCGCAAGCCCGTGCTGTACGTCGGCGGCGGGGTGCTGAAGGCCCGGGCCGCCGAGGCCCTGCGGGCCCTGGCCGAGCTGACCGGGATCCCGGTGGTCACCACGCTGATGGCTCGGGGCGCCTTCCCTGACAGCCACCCCCAGTGCCTGGGCATGCCGGGCATGCACGGCAACTACACCGCCGTCACCTCGATGCAGCACGCAGACCTGCTCATCGCCCTGGGCGCCCGCTTCGACGACCGGGTCACCGGCAAGATCAGCGGCTTCGCCCCCGAGGCCAAGATCATCCACGTCGACGTCGACCCGGCCGAGCTGGGCAAGGTGCGCCGGCCCGACGTGCCCATCGTGGGCGACTGCCGGCTGGTCATCGAGGAGCTGGTGCAGGCCGTCGTCGCCCTCGGCGGCGTCGAGGGCCAACCCGACCGCACCGCCTGGTGGACTCAACTGGAGGAGTGGAGGGCCACCCAGCCGTTGCGCTACCAGCCCGCCGAGCCGGGGGAGGGGCTCAAGCCCCAGCAGGTCATCCAGGAGCTGTGCGACCTGACGCCCGACGACGCCATCATCACCAGCGGTGTCGGCCAGCACCAGATGTTCGCCAGCCAGTACTACCGGTTCGAGCAGCCGTACACCTGGGTGAACTCGGGGGGGCTCGGCACCATGGGCTTCAGCGTCCCCGCCGCCATCGGGGCCAAGGTCGGCCGCCCCGAGAAGATGGTGTGGGCCGTCGACGGCGACGGCTGCTTCCAGATGACGGCCCAGGAGCTGGTCACCGCCAGCAGCGAGCGCATCCCGGTCAAGGTGGCCATCCTCAACAACGCCTACCTGGGCATGGTGCGCCAGTGGCAGGAGATGTTCTACGGCGAGCGGTACTCCGAGGTGTACCTGTCGCCCGACCTGCCCGACTACGTGAAGTGGGCCGAGTCGATGGGTTGTGTCGCCTTCCGGGTCGAGGACCCGAGCGACATCGGCCCCACCATCGAAAAGGCGAACTCGATCGACGACCGCCCGGTGGTGGTCGAGTTCCGCACCGACTCCAGCGAGAAGGTGTTCCCGATGGTCGCCGCCGGTCAGAGCAACGACGACATCATCGTGGCCCCCGAAGTGACGGGGTCCTAGCCCGGTGGCCGAGCCGAAGCTCCACATCCTGTCCGTCCTGGTGCAGAACCGGGCCGGCGTGCTGGCCCGGGTGTCGGGCCTGTTCGCCCGCCGGGCCTACAACATCGAGTCCCTGGCCGTGGCCCCCACCGACGACCCCGCCCTGAGCCGCATCACCATCGTGGTGCAGGTCGAGTCGACCCCGCTTGAGCAGATCACCAAGCAACTGTTCAAGCTGATCGACGTGCTGAGGATCACCGAGCTCGACCCGGCCGAGGCCGTCGAGCGCGAGCTGCTGCTGGTCAGCGTGCGGGCCACCCCCGAGACCCGGGGCCATGTCACCGAGGTGGTCAGCATCTTCGAGGGCACCATCGTCGACGTCGGCCACGACAGCATCACCGCCTCACTGGCCGGCCGCCCGGCCAAGCTCGATGACTTCGCCGCCCTCCTGGCCCCCTTCGGCATCCTCGAGCTGCAGCGCTCGGGCCGGGTGGCCCTCCCCAAGCGCGTCCGCACCGCACGCACCATCCCAATGAGAAAGGTCTCCTGATGACCACCACCGTGTCCTACGACAAAGACGCCGACCCCTCCCTCATCGCCGGCCGCAAGGTGGCGGTGATCGGCTACGGCTCCCAGGGCCACGCCCACGCCCTGAACCTGCGCGACTCCGGGGTCGACGTGCGGGTCGGCCTGCGCATCGGCTCCGGCAGCTGGCCGAAGGCCGAGGCGGCCGGCCTGCGGGTGATGACCGTGGCCGAGGCGTCAGCCGATGCCGACCTGGTCATGATCCTGCTCCCCGACACCGAGCAGAAGCGGGTGTACGAGGCCGAGATCGCCCCGCAGCTGTCCGACGGCGACGCGGTGTTCTTCGCCCACGGCTTCAACATCCGGTTCGAGCGGATCCTGCCGGCTCCTGGCTTGGACGTGGCCATGGTCGCCCCCAAGGGCCCCGGCCACCTGGTCCGCCGCACCTACACCGAGGGCGGCGGCGTGCCGGCCCTCATCGCCGTGCACGCCGACGCCAGCGGCAAGGCCCGCGACCTGGCCCTCTCCTACGCTGCCGCCATCGGTGGGGCGCGGGCCGGGGTGCTCGACACCACGTTCACCGAGGAGACCGAGACGGATCTGTTCGGCGAGCAGGTGGTGCTGTGCGGCGGGGTCACAGCCCTGGTGCAGGCCGGGTTCGAGACGCTGGTCGAGGCCGGCTACCAGCCCGAGTCGGCCTACTTCGAGTGCCTGCACGAGCTGAAGCTGATCGTCGACCTCATGTACGAGAACGGCATCGGCGGGATGCGCTTCTCCATCAGCGACACCGCCGAGTACGGCGACCTCACCCGGGGACCCCGCATCGTGAACGACACGGTGAAGGCAGAGATGCGCAAGATCCTGGGCGAGATCCAAGACGGGACCTTCGCCAAGGAGTGGGTGGCCGAGGACGAAGCCGGCCGGCCCAACTACAAGGCGCTGAAGGCCAAGGGCGAGGCCCACCAGATCGAGACGGTCGGCAGGGAGCTGCGGTCCCTGATGCCATTCATCGCCACCGGTAAGGAGCGCCCCCAGGACGTCTCCGGCGGCTGACCCTTCCGGGCGCGACCGTCCCTGCGGTGGCCGAGCCCTGACCTTTGGGCTCTAGGCCTGCGGCTGGGGGTCGAGGGCGGCGGCGGTGTAGGTGCAGGAGGCGTCCCAGAGGAGGAAGTCCTTCACGCCCAGCTCGGCGGCGGCGCTGAGCTGGGCCCGCACCTCGGTCTCGCCGTAGGTCATGCCCAGGGAGAAGTCCTGGAACCACGGCACCAGCGCGGCCGGCGATCCGTCCACCGCCACCTTGAAGTCGGCCAGGGACTTGCTGGTGATGGGGCCCGGCGAGCGGTTCGGCTCGGCGATGCCGTACTCGCCCTTGCCCCAGTGCGAGGGGTAGAGCATGGGCGAGACGAAGTCGAGGTGCTGGGACAGACGGGGGATGTCCTGGGCGATCTCTCCCGGGCGGGTGGCGGCGATGCCGTAGACCGAGGCGCCGAGGCGGGCGCCGGCGGCCCGGACCCGGACCTGCAGCTCGCTGACCTGGCGGACCACGGCGTCTTCCACCGCCTTCTCCTCGTCCTCGCCGTTGGCCAGCCCGGGGAAGACCATCCCGGCCAGTTTGCCGTCCGGTCGGCGGATGTAGTCGAGCAGGACGTCGTCGACCCCGGCCTCGGCGGCCTCCACGGCCAGCGCCGTGGTGTAGTCGCGCACACCCGCGGAAGCCGAGTTCAAAAAGCCGCCGCCGTAGGCTCCGAAGCGCTCGCCGCCAGGGGTCTGGACCAGGTCGTCACGGCGCCCCGCCGTCCACGAGGCCTCGGCCAGCATGGGGTCGCGCAGGGCCACGAGGCGGGCGATGACCCGGCCACCCCGGCTGTGGATCTCGTCGACGGCCTCCTTCAGGACGAAGCGCTCCTTGACGGCGCCGATCTCCCGGGCGAGCGGCACCTTGCTGGCGTGGCCGACCTCGCCTCCCTCGTCCTTGACGTCGAGCTGGATGGCGTTGATCTTGCGCTCCTCGAGGAGCTTGAGGATCGGATCCCGAAGGGAGGGGGTGACCCAGGCGATCGAGCTCATGTGCACGGCCCGGGTGGAGGGCTGGATGGTGGGCACAGAAACCCGCGCCACGCCCTCGTTGCCGGCGGGGTCGGTGGCGGTGAGGATCACCTCGGCCGGCAAGGGGGCCGGCAGCTCGACCTCGTAGCGCCCGTCGCGGACCTTGACCGCGGTGGTGCCGACCCGCAGCGTGGCCCCCTTCTCGATGGTGCCCTTGACCACGGCGGTGCTGCCGCTCTCCACCGCGGCCACCGGCTCGGCGGCGACGGCGGGGGGCGCGGCGTCGACGGTGAAGGTGAAGGTGCGCGAGCGGGAGGGACGCAGGAGGCGGCCCACCGAGACCGAGACCTTGTGCTTGCCCTCACCCAGCGGACCGGGCCGGACGAGGAGCTGGTCACCGTCACGCTTGGCGCGGCCCAGGAGGTCGACGCCGTCGACCTGCAGCCGATCCGCCCCCCCGGGGACGCCGATCTCCGGTTCGGCCGCAGCTGCGGCGCCCAGGAGGCCGTTGCGCAGGCCCTTGACCTCGACCGGCACCTGGCCGACCAGGCCCAGGGCGGTGGAGGCCACCCACCAGACCGAGAACAGGACGGCGACGACCAGGGCCAGAGCCACGATCCGCCGTCGCCGGTAGACCCCCTGCATGCGGGCCCGCTCCTGAGGGGTGCGGGCGGGAGCCGGGCGGCGCGCCCGGCTCGGCTCGGGGGGACGGAGGTGCGCTCCCCGCGAGGTGGCGCCACGACTCAGCACGGGAGATCCCACGAGAGCATCTTCTCACGGTTTCGCGCCTTGGTCCTCATCTGGACGCTTGTGCTCGCCTTCGCACGTACCGGCGCGCCCCCGGGCACATCAGCGGGCGGGGCCGCGAGCCGGCACCCGGTACTCACCACGCCGCCGCCGCCGCCGGGCCTGGTGGCGGTAGCCGGCCACCAGAACGACGACGATCACCGGGCCGCCGGCGGCGACCAGGGGCACCGTGCCGCGGTCCTCCCCGGGCCCGGCGACGGGGGAGGCTCCCGCCTCGGAGGGGGAGGCCAGCGGACTGAGAGGGGCCTTGGTCGGTGGCGTGGGCGCGAGGATCCTGGCGGCCGTCGGCAGTCGCAGGGGTGGCAGGCGCTCGAGACCGTCCTGGGCGGCCACGGGCGTGGCGAAGCCCCGGTCGAACAGCTGGGTGGTGAAGCCGTAGGCGTCCCTGGTGTCCATCACGACGACGACCATGGTGCGTCCGCCCCGCTGGGCGGAGGCGAACAGGCTGTTGCCCGACTTCTTGGTGTAGCCGGTCTTGCCCCCGATGGCCCCCGGGTAGCGTCCCAGCACCAGCTTGTTGTGGTTCAGGGCGTCCCGGGCCACCCCGTCAGGGGCGGTGAAGGCGTAGCGGGGCTTGGCCGAGATCGGGCTCAGCCAGGGATCGGCCACCAGGGCTCGACCTGCGATGGCCAGGTCTCGGGCCGACACCGAGTTGCCGCCGCCGAGGGAGGCCTCGTCATCGAGCCCCGCCGGATCGTGCCAGATCTGGGGGTCCTCCATCCCGATCGCCGCCGCGGTGCGGGCCATGACGTCCTGGAAGCCCTCAGCCGTGCCGCCGACCGCCTCGGCGAAGGCCAGGGCCAGGTCGTTGGCCGACTGGAGGAGCATCAGGTGCATGGCGTCGGTGACCGGCCAGATCTCGCCGGCCTTGGCGCCGGCCTTGTTGGACGGCTGGGACGCAGCCCGCTCGCTGATGGTCAGCGTGCCGTCGTGGGGGAGGGCGGCCGAGGCGGCCAGGGCGGTGATGACCTTGGTGAGCGAGGCCGGGGGCCGGGGCTCTCGCTCGGCCTCGGCGGCCAGGACGGCACCGGTGTCGGCGTCGACCAGGACATAGGACCTCGGTGGGGCCACCGTGGTGGTCGGGCCGGGCGGTGGGGCCGGTGCCGCGGCCGCCGCCCCGCCTCCGGCGACGAGGTGGCCGACGAGCAGGACGAGCCCGACCAGGACCACCGCACCCATGCGCCGCACCCCGGGCAGGCTAGGCCGCACCGGTAGCGTCGCACCGGCATGTCCGCCCATCCCGCCACCGCCGACGGCGACGCTTCCGACCGGCACGGTCTCGAGGCGCTGCGGTCGCTCCAGCGGGCCCGCCGCCGCAACCGGCTGGCCACCGTCGACCGCTTCGAGGCCCTCTACAACGTCTACCTGGCCGGCCTCCTCGGCTCCCTCACCGTCGTCGGGCTGTCCAACGTCGCCGGCGACGCGGCCCTGGACCCGGGCGAGCTGCGGGCCGTGCTCGACCACGGCCCCGCCGCCATGGGCCTGGTGGCGGCCCTCGCCGTGGCGGTCGGCATCCGCTCGGGAGGGCGGGGCGGCCCGCTGGCTCTGCCCCCCGCTGACGTGCGCCACGTCCTGCTGGCCCCCGTCGACCGCACGGCGGCGCTGCGCACGCCCGCCCTGCGCCAGCTGCGCTACGGCCTGTTCGCCGGGACGGCGGCCGGCGCCGTGGTCGGGGTGAACGCCAGCCACCGGCTACCCCGACCGGCGCTGGAGTGGGTGGTCACCGGTGCCCTCGTCGGCGCCTGCGTGGCCGCCACCGCCCTCGGCGCCGCCCTGGTGGTCAGCGGCCGGCGCCTGGGCCGCACCCTCAGCGGCCTGCTGGCCCTGGTCGTGCTGGCCTGGTCGGGCCTCGACCTGTGGCGGGGCACCACCACCTCACCCCTCACGTTCCTCGGCGGCCTGTCGCTCACCCCCCTGCGCTTCCATGCCGTCGACCTGGTGGGCCTGCTCCCTCTCCTCTTGGTGCCCGTCGGCGTGCTCGGTGTCGGGGGCACCTCGCTGGAGGCGGCCGAGGACCGGGGGCGGCTGGTGGGCCAGCTGCGGTTCGCCGCCACCCTGGGCGACGTCCGCACCGTGCTCGTCCTCCGCCGCCAGCTGGCCCAGGAGCGGCCCCGCAACCGTCCGTGGGTGCGCATCGGGCGGCGGGCACCGTCCCCGGGCACCACGCCCCCGCCACCCCCAGACGGGGTCACCGGAGCCGTGGGCGCGGCGGGCACCCGAGCGCCCGGGCTGAAGCCGCCGGCCCAGCTGGCCCTGCGCCGCAGCCTGCAGAACCTGTCCCGCTGGCCGGCCGGGCGGCTGCTGCGTCTGGTGGTCCTGGCCGGCGCCGCCGGGCTGCTGAGCGCCGGAGCCTGGGCCGGCACCAAGGTGCTGATCGTTCCGGCCGGCCTGTGCGCCTACCTGGCCGCTCTCGACGCCATCGAGCCGCTGGCCCAGCAGCTCGACCACCCCGACCGTGAGGAATCCGTGCCCCGAGCGCCCGGGGCCCTGCGGGCCCTGCTGCTGGTCGTGCCCATGGTGGCGCTCAGCCTGCTCGGTCTGGTCGGGATCCTGGCCGCCGTCGCCGTCGGCGCCCCGGTCGAGACCGCCTTCGCCGTCGGCATCCCCGCGGCCGTCGCCTCCGGCGTGCTGGCCTGCTGCGGCGCCGCGGTGTCCACCATCAAGGGTCCCGACGTGCCCACCGACGCCGCCCTGCTCACCCCCGAGGTAGCCGGCACCCGGGCCATCTTCCGCATCGGGTTCCCGCCCCTGTGCGCCATCGCCGGGCTCGTCCCGGTGCTGGTCGGCCAGGCCGCGGCCAAGCGGGGCGTGGCGCCGGGCGGCCCGGCCGTGCAGATCCTGGTGCCCCTCCTCGGGGTGCTCGGCGGCCTGACGCTGGCCTGGGTGCGGTTCGGCGCCGAGCTGAAGGTCTTCCTGGCCGAGGCACAGACGGCCGGTCGGGGCAAGCCGGTGGCGGAGGACGGGTAGGTTCGCCGGTCGTGTCGACGGCCGAGCCGCTCCCGCTGGCCCTCTCCACCGACGGGCTGACCAAGGCCTACGGCGAGCTGGTGGCCCTGGCCCCCCTCACCCTGTCGGTGGCGGCCGGTGAGCGGGTCGTGCTGGTAGGCACCAACGGATCGGGCAAGACCACGCTGCTGCGCATGCTGGCCGGCCTGCTCGAGCCGAGCGGAGGCGCCGCCGAGGTGGCCGGCGACCCGGCGGGCTCGATCGACGCCCGCGCCGCCCTGTCCTACCTCCCCGACGACCCCGTCCTCTACGACGACCTGTCGCTGGCCGAGCACGTCGAGTTCGTGGCCCGCCTCCACGACACCGACGGCTGGCAGGACCGCTCGGCCTACCTGGTCGACCGCCTC
>JBBPYZ010000205.1:0-16305 GCA_038199465.1 Acidimicrobiales bacterium
CGGCGGCGTGCACGTCGAGGGTGGCCACGTTGGTGGCGCAGTGGCGGTGGAGCACGGCGATCAGCTGGGCCAGGCGGCCCGTGTCAAGCCCCTGCACCGACCGCCTCGGATTGCTGAGGGTGGTGGCGGTGACCAGCGCCTGCACCTCGACCAGCAGGATCCGGCTGCCCTCGACCACGGGCACGACCACGGCGCCAGCGATGCCCGGCTGGCGGTCGCCGAGGAGCATCCCGCTCGGGTCCTCGACGCCCTGCAGGCCCCGCTCCCCCATCTCGAACAGGCCCAGCTCGCCGGTGGCGCCGAACCGGTGCTTCACCGCCCGCAGGAGGCGCAGGGCGTGGTGGCGGTCGCCCTCGAAGGACAGCACGGTGTCGACCAGGTGCTCGAGCACCCGCGGCCCGGCCAGGTCGCCGTCCTTGGTGACGTGGCCGACCAGCACCACGGCCACCCCCCGCCGCTTGGCCATCGCCCCCATCGCCGCGGCCACCGAGCGCACCTGGCCGGGCGAGCCGGGGGTGTGGCCCATCTCCGGGTCGGCCACGGTCTGCACGCTGTCGACCACCAGCATCGTGGGCTCGACCTCGTCGACCGCGGCCAGCACGGCGTCGGTGGTGGTGGCGGCCAGCAGGTGGAGCCCGGGGGCCAGGCAGCCGAGGCGGTCGGCCCGGCGCCGCACCTGCTGGGCCGACTCCTCGGCCGACACCAGCAGCGTCGCCTCCCGGTGCGAGCGGGGCGCCAGGGCCTGCAGGAGCAGGGTGCTCTTGCCGATCCCAGGCTCGCCGCCGACCAGGGTTACGCTGCCGGGCACCAGCCCCCCGCCCAGCACCCGGTCGAGCTCGCCCACCCCGGTGGGTCGGGGCACCGCCCCCATGGCGTCCACCTCGGCGATGGGCTGGGGCCGTTCCCCCGGCGCCGCCGCCAGGGGCAACGCCGGCCCGGGCCGGGCCACCGCCTCGACGTGCTCGACCAGGGCGTCCCACTCGCCACAGCCGGGGCACCGGCCCTGCCAGCGGGCGGCCACCACCCCACAGGACCGACAGCGGTGCGTGGTGCGGACCCTGGCCATGACCGCGACAGTACGGGCCCGGCGTGACAGGAAGCGAACACCCGTTCTGTTTGAATTCGCAACGACGAACCTTGCTGGCAGGCAGGCTCGATGTACGACCATCCGAGCCACCGGCCAGAGACGGTGTTGCAGTGGCCAACCTAGATTCTGTTGTCGTGGCCTACCTGCTCTTCGTCGACGAACTGGCCAGGATCGGCACGAGTCGCCCTACGAGGTGCTGGCGGGGGTCGCCGTCCGCGACGCCGATCTGTGGCCGCTGATCAACCAGGTCAGTGAGCTCGAGCTTCACCACTTCGGACGGCGCTACTCCGACGGGCCGGCGGAGCTGAAGGCCAAGAAGATCCTCAAGCGCAAGGCATTTCGGCAAGCAGCCCAGTTTCCTCCGTTCGACGTGGATGCACGTCGCCTGCTGGCGAAGCACTGCCTCGACGACGGCCCGTCTGCGACGTCAAGCATGATCTCTGCACTCGCGCAGGCGAAGATCGCGTTTGCCCAAGACGTCCTTCAGGCTTGCGCCGTCGCACGGGCTCGGGTGTTCGCAACGATGGTCCCCGCAGACGCGCCGAAGTCGTTAGCTCCCGGCCTCCGGAAGGACTACGCATACCTCTTCGAGCGCTTCTCCTACTTCCTCGAGGATCGTGGCAGCGGGGAGCAAGGCATCGTGGTGTTCGATGAGCTTGAGCGGTCTCGCAGCCACCTTCTCATCGATCAGATGCGGCGGTACTTCGTCGAGACTCAAAAGGGACGGCGCCGCGCCGCATGGATCATCCCGGAACCGTTCTTCGTCCACAGTGACCTGACGACCGGCGTGCAGCTCGCCGACTTGGTTGCGTACATCATCAGCTGGAACGTCCGGTTCGGTTCAGTCGTCGCGCCAGCACGACGTGAACTCGACTCGCTCGGGCAGATCGTCCGGGAGATGCGGTATCGCGCGCTACGCGACATCGATGGCAACCCGGAGTTCGGGATCTGGAGCATCACCCTGATCCCAGACCTGCGCCCGCGCGACGAGCGCGACCCCGAGAACTGAGAAAGGCAATGCCGGCTGACGCCGGCAAAGCCTCCGTCACCACTGTACCGCAACGGCTGCGAAGGACGCCACGCCGTCGAGCAACGGCGGTGATCAGCAAGATCTTAGGCCCGTCCCCCTGCCTGGACACGCGGCCGGGGGTTTTGCCGTTGCGCCACCACCGCAACAAGCCGGCAGTGGCCCCTCGCCCGCCCGACTGGAGGCACGAGCGTGCCCAGCACTCCCCCGCGGAGGTTGGACGCTGGGGCAGGGCCCCCGGATGAGGCAGGCTGGTGCTCCGTGGCCAACATCGGCAACCGCCCCTTTCCGAACCCTGCGCCGGAGCCCGGTGCCCAGGAGCGCTCCTGGCGCGGCCTGGCCGTCGGCCTGGCGGCTGGCGGCGCGGTGATCCTGCTCCTCATCGCCATCGTGGTGGCCACGGGCGGGGGCGGCGACCCCGAGCCGGTGGTGGCGCCGGCAACCTCGAGCTCGACCAGCCCGTCCTCGACCGCCGCCGCGGTTCCCAGCGTCACCGGCACGGCGCCGGCCACCACCCGCAAGGCGACCCCGCTGCCCATCGTGGCCGCCGACGACCGCCGGGTCGTGGTCCTGGACCAGTCGGGGTCGGCCCCGCCCCGCACCCTGTTCGACCTCGGCCCCTCGAGCCCGTCCGACCAGGAACCGCCGCTGGTGGGAGGGGTGTCGCTGTCGGGTGACGGCAGGAACGCCTACTTCGACGTGGTCGGCACCCCCCCGGCGGGCCTGATCCGGCGGGTCCCCGTGGCCGGGGGCCCGGCCGAGGAGATCGGCAACGGCGTGAGCCCCTCGGCCGGCCCCGACGGGAACCTGCTGGCGGTCATCGAGTCGCCAGAGCCCGACGAGCCGGCCACGCTGCTGCTGCGGCCCATCGGCGGCGGCGCCGTCCGCCGCATCGACCTCGGCGACAGCACCTGCGGCACCGTGGCCTGGGCCCCCGTCCGCCAGGAGCTGGCCGTCGACATCTGCTCCGGAGGCGAGCCCACGACCGTCGCCATCGTCGATGTCGCCTCCGCCGGCGTCCGCCAGCTCACGCCGCCCGACGGCGTCACCTGGTCCGTCCCCGCCTTCAGGCCCGACGGCACCCTCACCCTGGTGGAGCAGCGGGGCGACGACGCCGTGGTCGTCACCCTCACCCCCGACCTGGCCAAGGTGGCCGCCTCCGGCCTCCGACGCTCCAGCACCACCATCCGCACCCTCGACTGGAGCGCCAACGGCGACCTGCTGGTCTGCGACGCCGACGGCATCGTGGTGGCCGCCATCGGCGGCACCCAACCCCAACAGGTGGCCACCGGCTACACCTCAGGTGCCTGGTAGCGACCTTCTCGCCCAGACCGAGCTCCTCAACCCGAACGTCGGCGCCGCCCGGTCAGGAGAAGCGTGAGCAGGGCCAACCCCGCAAGCCCCGCAGCGCTGGCAGCCACCAAGTTGAGCGTGTTCCACGCCGTGGATCGGGCCGTCAGCTCCAGACGTTGGCGCAGGGGCACCTCGTAGCGGGCCTCGTCTCCGCCGGCCCTCGGCGCATTGCTCGTGACCTGGCCGGGCAGGCGGACGACCACCTGGACGCCGACCACCTGGTCGAGGGGGGCGCCGGCGGTCTTCTCGAGCTGGGCCAGGTCGAGGCCGAGGTCGGAGCCGCCGAGGGCGGTGCGCAGGCCGGGATCCCCGAAGGCCTCGATCCCCTCGGTCAGGTCGACGGTGCCGGCCAGGCGGGTGGTGGTGCGGGCGAAGGTGCGGGTGCGCTCCAGGCGGAAGCCCTGGAAGGGGCCGTCGGCTCCGGTGATCTCCTCGATGACGAGCCGGGCCCCGTCCGGGGTGCGGAAGGGTTTGGTGGCCACCACCCGCTGGCCCCCCTCGGGGCGGGGGGTGGGGCCCTCGACCTCCCAGCCGGCCTGCTGCAGGTCGTCGGTGCGCAGCCCCTTCGACAGGTCGACGGCGTCGACCACCTCACGGTCGGCCTCCACCTCCACCCGCACCCGACCCGTGCCGTCGGCCTCGGCCTCGATCCCCACCTCCACATCGACCCGGCAGGCGCCGGCCACCAGCACGAGCAGCAGGGCGGCCAGCAGCACTCGGATCCGCTCGGCCACCGGGCGCGACGCTACCGCCGCCCGCCCGACGCGACCGGGGCGCCAGGTCCTACGCTCGCTCGCCATGGAACGCGACAGCTACGCACCCGGGACCCCCTCGTGGGTCGACCTCGGCAGCCCTGACATCGAGGCGTCGGCCACCTTCTACGGCTCGCTGTTCGGCTGGGAGCTGGCCGAGGCCCACCCCGACGCCGGCGGGTACCGCATCGCCCTCCTGAACGGCAAGGCCGTGGCCGGCATCGGCCCCCGGCAGGGCCCGGTGTCGGCGTGGTCCACCTACTTCGCCAGCACCGACGTCGACGCCCACCTCGCTGCGGTCACCGCCAACGGCGGCGCGGTGATGATGGGCCCGACGGACGTGATGGGCCAGGGCCGCATGGCCATCGCCACCGACCCCGAGGGCGCGGTGTTCGGACTGTGGCAGGCCGAGGACTTCCCCGGAGCCCAGCTGGTGAACGAGACGGGCACGCTGGGCTGGAACGAGCTGTGGACCCGGAACCTCGACCAGGCCAAGACCTTCTACCCGGCCGTCTTCGGCTCCACCGCCGAGGACAGCGAAGTGATGCCCGGCCGCTACACCGTGTGGAAGATCGGCGACCAGATGGTGGGCGGGGCCATGACCATCCCGCCTGACATGCCGCCGATGGTGCCGGCCCACTGGGCGGTGTACTTCATGGTCGACGACGCCGATGCCGCCGCCGCCAAGGTCACCGAGCTCGGCGGCGCCGTGGTGGCCCCGGCCTTCACCATCGAGAACATGGGCCGCATTGCCATGGTCCACGGGCCGGACCACGAATCATTCGCCCTCTTCGCCAGCCTCTGAGGGCCGGCGCCACTGAGGGGACCGTGGCCCCGTCCCCTCAGTGGTCAAAAGAACGCCTCAGCCGGGTGTGGTGGCCAGCTCCTCGACCGGCGGGGGCTGGAAGCCCTCGACGGCCCGGAACACGATCTCGTCGTTCTCGACGTCGACGATGATCGTCTCGCCCGACCGGTACTCCTTGAACAGCAGCTTCTCCGACAGCGGGTCCTCGATCATGCGCTGGATGGCCCGGCGCAGCGGCCGGGCCCCCATCGAGGGGTCGTGGCCCTTGTCGACCAGCAGGTACTTGGCGGCCTGGCTGAGCTCCAGGCCCAGGCCCTGCTGCTCCAGCTGGGTGCGGGTGCGGGCGATCATCAGGTCCACGATCGAGGTGACCTCGTCACGGGTCAGCTCGTGGAAGACGATGATCTCGTCGATCCGGTTCAGGAACTCGGGCCGGAAGTGCGCCTTCAGCGCATCGTTGGCCTTCTCCTTCATCTTCTCGTAGGTCACCGCCTCGGTGCTGCGGGCGAAGCCGAGGGTGGCCTTGCGCAGATCGGCGGTGCCCAGGTTCGAGGTCATGATCAGCACGCAGTTCTTGAAGTCGACCGTGCGGCCCTGGCTGTCGGTGAGACGGCCGTCCTCCAGGATCTGCAGGAGCGTGTTGAACACGTCCGGGTGGGCCTTTTCGATCTCATCGAACAGGACCACGCTGAACGGCTTGCGGCGCACGGCCTCGGTCAGCTGGCCGCCCTCCTCGTAGCCCACGTAGCCCGGGGGCGAGCCGACCAGGCGGCTGACCGTGTGCTTCTCCATGTACTCGGACATGTCGAGCTGGATGAGCGAGCCCTCGTCGCCGAACAGGAACTCCGACAGCGTCTTGGCCGTCTCGGTCTTGCCCACGCCCGAGGGGCCCAGGAAGATGAACGAGCCCGACGGGCGCTTGGGGTCCTTCAGGCCGGAGCGGGTGCGGCGGATGGCCCGGGACACCGCGGCGAGGGCGTCGTGCTGGCCGATGACCCGCTTGTGCAGCTCGTCCTCCATGCGCAGCAGCTTGGCCGTCTCCTCCTCGGTCAGCTTGTACACCGGGATGCCCGTCCAGTTGGCCAGCACCTCGGCGATGACCTCCTCGTCGACCACGTCGAACAGGTCCTGGCCGGAGGCCTTGGCCTCAAGGTCCATGGCGTCCTTGCGGCCGATGAGCTCCTCCTCCTCCTCGCGGAGGCGCTTGGCCAGGTCGAACTGCTGGCGCTCGATGGCCCCCTCCTTTTCGAGGCGGACCCGCACGACCTTCTCGTCCAGCTCCTTGCGGGCCGGCGGCACGGCCATGCGCTGGATGCGCAGGCGGGAGCCGGCCTCGTCGATCAGGTCGATGGCCTTGTCGGGCAGGAACCGGTCGGCGATGTAGCGGTCGGCCAGGTTGGCCGCGGCCACCAGGGCCTGGTCGGTGATGGTGACCGAGTGGTGGGCCTCGTAGCGGTCACGGAGGCCCTTCAGGATCTCGATGGTGTGGGCCAGCGAGGGCTGCTCGACCTTGATGGGCTGGAAGCGGCGCTCGAGGGCGGCGTCCTTCTCGAGGTGCTTGCGGTACTCGTCCAGGGTGGTGGCACCGATGGTCTGCAGCTCGCCCCGGGCCAGCATGGGCTTGAGGATCGAGGCGGCGTCGATGGCGCCCTCGGCGGCGCCGGCCCCCACCAGGGTGTGCAGCTCGTCGATGAACAGGATGATGTCGCCCCGGGTGCGGATCTCCTTCAGCACCTTCTTGAGGCGCTCCGCGAAGTCGCCGCGGTAGCGGCTCCCGGCCACCAGTGCGCCGAGGTCGAGGGTGTAGAGTTGCTTGCCCTTCAGGGTCTCGGGCACGTCGTCGCCCACGATCTTCTGGGCCAGGCCCTCGACGATGGCGGTCTTGCCCACGCCGGGCTCGCCGATCAGTACGGGGTTGTTCTTGGTGCGCCGGCTGAGGACCTGCATGACCCGCTCGATCTCGCGGGCCCGGCCGATGACCGGGTCCAGCTTCTTTTCGCGGGCCTGCTGGGTGAGGTTGCGGCCGAACTGGTCGAGGACGGGGCTGCCCTGGGGGTTCTCGGTGGCCCCGGCCGAGGGGCCGGCGCCGGAGCCGCCCACGCCGGGGGCCTTGCCGGCCTCCTGGGGGCCGTAGCCGGACAGCAGCTGGATGACCTGCTGGCGGACCCGGGACAGGTCGGCGCCCAGGCTCTGCAGGACGGTGGCGGCCACGCCCTCGCCCTCGCGGACCAGGCCCAGCAGCATGTGCTCGGTGCCGATGTAGTTGTGGCCCAGCTGCAGGGCCTCGCGCAGGGACAACTCGAGCACCTTCTTGGCCCGGGGCGTGAACGGCGGCGAGCCGGTGGTGGACGAGCCGGACGAGCCGATGGTCTCCTCCACCTTCTCGCGCACCGCCTCGAGGGAGATGCCGAGGGACTCGAGGGCCTTGGCGGCCACCCCTTCGCCCTCGTGGATGAGGCCGAGGAGGATGTGCTCGGTGCCGATGAAGTTGTGGTTGAGGAGGCGGGCCTCCTCCTGGGCGAGCACGAGCACCCTACGGGCCCGGTCGGTGAAGCGTTCGAACAAGGTGTGCCTCCGTTCGGGGGAAGGCGGACGAGGGAGCAGCCTACCGGGGCATGAGGGGCTTTCCCTCATGGACGTCGTACCCAGGGAGGTTGGGGTTCGCCCAGGCCTTCCTCTACCGTCTCTGGGCAGATGAACGTCGCCGACCTCTTGGGCCTTCCCGATCTCGAGTCGGACCTGGATCGGGTGGACGTCGCCCTGCGGGCGGCGGTGGCCACCGAGGACGTATTCCTGGCCGAGGTGGGGGGCCACCTGGTGCGCGCCGGCGGCAAGCGCTTCCGGCCGGCGCTGGCCCTGGCCGCGGGGGCCGTGTGCGGCTCCGGGGCCACCGACGCCGTGGTGCTCGGCGGGGTGGCGTGTGAGCTGATGCACCTCGGGTCGCTGTACCACGACGACGTTATGGACGATGCCGACACCCGCCGGGGGGTGCCGTCGGCCAACGCCAAGTGGGGCAACCTGGTGGCCATCCTGGCCGGGGACTTCCTGCTCGGGAAGGCGTCCGAGATCGCCACCGACCTGGGCGGCGAGGTCTCCGGGGTGCTGGCCCGCACGCTGGTGCGCATGTGCGAGGGCCAGGTGCTGGAGCTGTCCACCGCCTTCTCGGTCCACCGCAGCGAGGACCAGTACCTCCGCTCGATCGCCGGCAAGACCGCCGCGCTCATGTCGGCCGCCTGCCGCATCGGCGGGCTGGTCGGGGGCGCCACCGAGGCCCAGGCCGACGGGCTCACCTCCTTCGGGTACGCCTTCGGCTCCACCTTCCAGGTCTACGACGACATCGCCGACCTGGTCCGCACCGAGGAGCAGCTGGGCAAGCCCGCCGGCCACGACCTGGTCGAGGGCGTCTACACCCTGCCGGTGCTGCACGCCCTGGCCGACGGCGAGGTCGGCCCCGAGCTGGCTGACCTGCTGGGCGGCCCGATCGACAGCGCCACGCGCGACAAGGCCCTGGGCCTGGTGCGCTCCACCGACGGCGTGCCCCGGGCCATCGCCGCCGGTCGCCAGCTGGCCGACGAGGCGGCGGCGTTCCTCGAGCCCCTCCCGCCCAGCCCGGCCCGCGACGCGCTGGCCACCCTGGGCCACCGCCTCCTCGACGAGGTGGCGTAGCCAGCTCCCCCGGCCAACTGGCGCGCCACAACACCACGCCCCGACGCGGACAACTGGCGCGCCAGCTCCCCCGTTGTTCAGCCGTCGCTGACGCCGGCCAGGGTCACGCCCCGGTGGGCGGCCAGGCGCTCGGCCTGCTCTTCGACCAGCGTGCGGTCCCGGGCGCCGAGGCGGCCCCATGGGTCGATGGCCACGGTGAGGCGGCGGCCGGAGGTACGGGGCCGCCAGGTGCCGATCACCTCGCCATCGGCCACGACGGCCCCGGGGCGGCCGAGCACCCGCCACAGGTCCTTGCGGCGGGCCTCGTCGGCCACCAGCAGCCCGCGGTCGCGCAGCTGCAGGTAGGGGTCGTAAGGGCCGACGAGGCGAACGGCCCGAGGGCCGTTGTCGCCGGGTGTGGTGAGGTCGTCGACGTCCTCGGCGAGCACCGACCGGGGTGCGGTTCGGCCGGTGGACGGCTCGCCGGTGATGGTGACCTCGACGACATCCTCGGGCCAGTGGGCCTTCACGTCCCTGGCCGAGGCGTCGAGGAAGGCGGCCGCGTCCGCCGGGCGGGCCGGGCCGTAGAAGCGGAGGTGGTTGCGGAGCACGTCGTAGCAGTCCTCGGCCTCGGCGGCCAGGTGCTCGAATCGCAGCGGGGCCAGGCCCTTGACCCGTCGCAGGACCGGGGGCGAGGTGCCCGGCTCGAGGTCGAGGCCGGCCTGGAGGGGGGCGAGCCGGAACGGCATCTCATAGACGTGGGTCGTGGCGCAGGGGCGGCAGGCCCGCACGTAGGCCGGGTCCACCACCTCGGTGAGGCGGCCGGAGGCATCGCCCTTCACGGTGGGCTTGGACACGATCCTGCGCAGGTGGCCGGCCACCACCTGCAGCGCCTCGAGAGCGGGGACCCCGGCCGCCTTCAGGGGCCGGACGGCGTCAAACATCCGCTTGGCCGCATCGGCCTCTGAGAAGGGGGCCGTGGCCACCGCCACCTGGGCCAGCTCGGCCCGGCGGTAGGCGTGGGGGGCGCCCCGCAGCGTCCAGGCCAGGGCCAGCTCGTCGAACACGGGATGGTCCGCGCCCCGGATGCGCAGGGCCCAGGCCGAGCCGTCGGGGCCGGTGTCCTGCACGCCGTAGTCGAGCAGGTCGACGCCGGTGGGCCCGGCGGCGGCGCCGGGTTCCCGGTCGAGCTGGTGCCGGCGGAACCTCCAGCGCAGCACGTCCTGACGGCTGACGGTCGGCGTGGCCACGGCGACCATCCTTGACCAGATGGGCGGGTGGCGTGGGCCACGGCCCCGCCGGTCAGGCGGGCAGCTCGGAGACGGGGTCGGGCGAGCCCCCGAAGACCTCGGGGCGTAGGGTCGGGAAGAGCAGCACGTCGCGGATCGACTCGGCGCCGGTCAAGAGCATGACCAGGCGGTCCATGCCGATGCCCAGGCCGCCGGTGGGGGGCAGCCCGTGCTCGAGGGCCCGCAGGTAGGGCTCGTCGACCGCCATGGCCTCGTCGTCGCCCTCGGCCCCCTGGCGGGCCTGGTTCTCGAAGCGGAGCCGCTGCTCGTCGGGGTCGACCAGCTCCGAGAAGGCGTTGCACAGCTCGCGACCGGCGACGATGCCCTCGAAGCGCTCGACCATGCCGGGCTGGCTGCGATGGTCGCGAGCCAGCGGCGACACCTCCTTCGGGTAGTCGCAGACGAACACGGGGCCCCACAGCTGGCTCTCGGTGGTCTTCTCGTACAGCTCGAGGATGAGCTTGCCCTGGCCGTGAGACTCCTCCCAGTGGACATCGTGGTCGTCGCAGATGCCCCGCAACGTGGCCAGGTCCATCTGGACGTCGACCTGCAGCCCGGTGTGCTCGGCCACCAGCTCTACGAGGGTGGCCCGCCGCCAGGGAGGGGTGAGGTCGAGGTGGCGGCCGGCGTAGGTGAGCGCAGTGGTGCCCGAAAGCTCGGTGGCCAGGTGGGCCACCAGGTCCTCGGTGAGGCGCATCATGTCGCCGTAGTCGCCGTAGGCGGCGTACACCTCGAGCATCGTGAACTCGGGGTTGTGGCGGGTGGAGAGGCCCTCGTTGCGGAACACCCGGGCGATCTCGAAGACCCGCTCGAAGCCGCCCACCACGAGCCGCTTGAGGTACAGCTCGGGGGCGATGCGCAGGAACAGCTGCGTATCGAGGGCGTTGTGGTGGGTCGTGAAGGGACGGGCCGCCGCCCCACCGGGCACCGGGTGGAACACCGGCGTCTCCACCTCGACGAAGGCCTGGTCCTCGAGCCAGCGGCGGGGGAGCGAGATGGCCCGGCTCCGCGTCAGCATGCGGTCGCGCCCGCCCTCGTTGGCCCACAGGTCGACCTCGCGCTGGCGCAGCCGCACCTCCGTGTCGCTCACCCCCCGCCACTTGTCGCCGAAGCCGCGCCGGGCCTCGGCCAGCACCTGCCAGCGGGCCACCTTCACGCTCAGCTCGCCCCGACGCGTCTTGACCACCTCGCCCTCGACCCCGATCCAGGTGCCGAGGGGCAGGCCGGTGAAGCCGGCGAACTCGTCGGTCCAGGCCGCGCCGGCGAACAGCTGCACCTCCCCCGTCCAGTCCCGCAGCGCCCCGAACGCCAGCTTCCCCTGCTCCCGCCGCAGCATGAGCCGTCCGGCGACGATGACGCTCCGGCCGCTCTCCTCGCCGTCGGCCAGGCCGCCGTGCTGGGCGCGCACCTCGGCGGCACTCCCGGTGGGCCCGTAGCGGTAGGGGATGGCGGCCACGACCGAAGCAACCTACAGAAGGCCGACACGAAGCGGCCCCTTCGCTCGCGGTCATCGCTGTGAAGATGCCGGCCCATGTCGCCTGCTGAGCCCCTCCGGGGACGGGTGGCGCTGGTGACCGGGGCCAGTCGCCGCATCGCCATAGGCGCCGCCGTCACCCGCCGCTTGGTGGCGGACGGCGCCGCGGTCCTGATCCACTCGTGGTCCCCCCACGACGCCGACCAGCCGTGGGGCGACGACCCTGGAGGGCCAGGGGCGCTCGTCGCGGAGCTTCGCAGCCAGGGCGGACGGGTCGAGCACGTCGCTGCCGACTTCGCCGATCCCGACGCCCCCGCTCGTGTCGTCGACGCCGCCCGCAACGCCTTTGGGCACCTTGACGTGGTGGTGGCCAACCATGCCCGCAGCAGCGACCAGACCCTCGAGGAGCTGACCGTCGCGGAGATCAGCCTGAGCTATGCGGTCAACACGGCGGCCACGCTCCTCCTGGTCAAGGCGTACGCGGCGCAGCATGACGGCCGGCTCGGTGGCCGGGTCATGCTTTTCACCTCCGGGCAGTACCCACGGCGCCATGCCATCCGAGCTGCCCTATGTCGCATCGAAGGGAGCACTGCACCAGCTCACGGCCAGCCTCGCCGCCCACCTCATGCCCCGGGGCATCACGGTCAACTGCATCAACCCGGTCCGAACGACACGGGGTACGCCGACGCCAATGCCCTCGCCGCGCTCGCCGCCCGCAGCCCGAGCGGCCGCTGGGGCCGTCCGGTCGATGCCGCCCGGCACGTGGCCTGGCTGGCCAGTGACGAGGCCGACTGGGTCACGGGCCAGGTCATCGCCTCGGACGGAGGCTGGTCGACCAGCAGGTGAACGTCCACTCGGCCTGCGGCCGGTCAGGGCCGGTGGCATCCGACGAGGCGTCGCGACCGGTCAGCGGCCGTCCGTCTGCGGATCGACGGCCAGCTGGCTCAGCTGGGCCACCTGGTCGGCGGCCGGCCAGCCCCGCACCCGCCAGCGGGGCGGGTAGTACCCGGGCTCCTGGCGGAGGGCATCGCCGGCCAGGCGCACGGCGTCGTCCCACCGCACCCACACGACCTCGTCGTCATCGCCGCGCAGGCCGAGGTAGTCACAGCGAGGGGTCAGGCCGTCGGTGACGGACTCTACCCAGGCCGCCCACGACCAGAGCGACCCGTCCGGCCGCTCCATCAGGCTGAGCTTGCCCACGAAGACGTCCTCCCCGGCCTTTGGGAACAGGTCATCGAGCACCCCGTGCTGGTACCCGTACTCGGTGGCGGCCAGCACCTGCTGGGCGCGCTCGGCCGCGCCCCGGCACGGGTGGCCGGGAGGCGGGTCCCACACCTCGAGGACGCCGTCGCGCACGGCGTACGGCACGGGGCTGAGCCGGCGCGGCTCCGCCTGGTACGCATCCAGCTCGTGCCCGAGCGCCTCGCCCAGCGCGTCGGCGTCGGCCGTCGAGATGAGGCGGAGAGAGTCCCTCGACCTGGCCACCGCCACGTAGTCACCGAGCGGAGCGGCGATCTGGTCGAGCACGTCCGGCGTGGTCAGCCAGGACGAGGCGTAGCCGTCGGGCCCGAGCACCTCGATCGACCCGCCGTCGCGGGTTCATCGCGACCTCGGCGCCGCCGTGACGCAGGTTGTCCCCGGCCCTGGCTTCGACGGCTGCCGCCTCCACCGCCCAGGCCGTGACGTCCTCCTCGGTCACGAAGGACAGGCTGTGCTCCTCGTCGAGGGCGAGAAGCCGGAACACCAAGGGCACCAGGACGCTTCTGATCGGGACGATGCTGCCGGCGGTGTAGGCGGCGGCCGTGCTGGCCGCCCGCACGGCGGGCAGCACCTTCGGCGCGGCCTCGGCCCAGGTCACCGGTCGGGCAGGAGGGTTCATGGCCAGCACCGCCCGCCGGATCCGCTCAGCCCGCGGGTCGCCCTCCAGCTTCGAGGCCTCGGCGAAGATGTTCTGCAGGAACATCACGACGACCTCCCCCCCGGCCATGGTGATGTGCAGGGAGAAGTCGTCGTGCTGGTCGACCCGCTGGGTGGCGACGAGCTGGGGGACGAGCTGGGCCACCTCGTCCGAGAAGGCCTGCTCCGGGGTCTGCCTCCGTCGTCGCCACCCCGCCATCCCCCGATGCTACGAGGCGGCCCGCTCGTTGCGGCGGTAGATGAGGCGGAGGCCCTTCAGCGTCAGCCAGGGCTCGACGTGGACGTCGCGGTCCACGACCGGGGCGATCAGCTCGGCCGTCGAGCCGGTGAAGACGACGGTGGACTCGCTGCCGGTGGCCTCGTCGAAGCGGTCGCACATGCCGTCAACGACGCTGGCGAAGCCCAGGACCACTCCGGACTGGATCGATTCGATGACGCTGCGGCCGATGACGTGGCGGGGCGGTGCCAGCTCGACCCGGCGCAGCGCCGCGGCCCGCCCGAAGAGGGCGTCGAGGCTGACCTCGAGCCCGGGGAAGATGGCGCCGCCGAGGTACTCGCCAGCGCCGGACACGGCGTCGAAGATGGTGGCGGTGCCGAAGTCGACCACCGTGGTGGGCCCGCCGTAGAGGTCGAAGGCGGCCACGGCGTTGGCGATCCGGTCGGGGCCGACCTCGCGTGGGTTGTCGTAGCGGATGGGCATGCCCGTGCGCACCCCGGCCTCGACCACCACCAGGGTGGCCCGGCCCAGCCGGTGCTGGGCCGTCTCCTTCAGGGTGGCGGTGAGGGCAGGAGCGGTGGAGGCGAGGGCGATGCCCTGGATGTCGCCGAGGCCTCGGTCGTGGAGTCCGAGAAGCTGGTCGAGGAGCAGGACGTGCTCATCGGCGGTGCGCTCGACGTTGGTGGCGATCCGCCACTGGTCGACCAGCGCTCCCCCGCCGTCGGCGCCGTCGTACATCCCGATGGTGGTCTGGGTGTTGCCGCAGTCGATGCAGAGCAGCACCCTCAGCCGTCCCAGATGTCGATGTCGATGCCGATGTCGAGGGCAGGGGCGGACTGGGTGATGGCGCTGGTCGAGATCAGGTCCGCCCCGGCCTCGGCGTAAGCGCCGATGTTCTCCATGGTCACGCCACCCGACACCTCCACCGGGATGCGGCCGGCCACCAGGGCCACGCAGCCTGCCACCTCGTCGGGTGTCATGTTGTCGAGCAGCACCATGGTGGCTCCGGCCTCCAGCGCCTCGGCCACCTGCTCGCGCCGGTCGCACTCGACCTCGATGGTGCGGGCCGGCCAGGCCGCCCGGGCCCGCCGCACCGCCTCGGTGACGCCGAGACTGGCGAGGTGGTTGTCCTTCACCAGCACCATCTCGCTGAGGCTGCCCCTGTGGTTGCGACCGCCGCCGGCCCGCACCGCCGCCTTCTCCAGGGCCCGCAGGCCCGGAAGGGTCTTGCGGGTGTCCCAGATGGTGGCCCGGCCCTGGGCGGCATCGACGAAGCGGCGGGTGAGGGTGGCCACTCCCGACAGGTGGCACAGGACGTTGAGAGCGGTGCGCTCGCCCGACAGGACCGACGCCGAAGTCCCCAACAGCGAGCCGAGGACGTCGCCCGGTCTCACCATCCGGCCGTCCTCGGTCGGCCACTCGAGCTGCAGGGTCGGGTCGAGCTGGGCGAACGTCTCCCGAACGCAGAGCGAGCCGGCCACGATCCCGGCCTGGCGGGCCACGACGCGGGCGCGGACGGTGGCGCCTTCGGGCAGCAGGGCGCTGGTGAGGTCGCCGAGGGGGAGCAGGTCCTCGGCCAGGGCCAGGGCCACCAGGGCCCGCACAGCGACCAGCGGCGGGTCGAAGGGGTTCACGGCCGTCGGAACAGGTCGGATTTGCAGCCATCCAGGTCGACATCGGCCCAGCACGCCTTCTTGAGCTCGTGGATGTGGAGTCGAGACCTCGAACTGCCCGAGCTGAAGTTCCAGAAGTCGATGAAGATCCTGACCCTGGTCACGCTCGTCCCCTTGCTCGCTCCGGTGAGGTCCCGAACGAATGCAGGGAGCCGCGAGCGGCTCCCTGGGGACGAAATGACCGGGTCGCAAGCGACCCGGGGGACCTAACGCCTATATTCTCGGCCAACGAGATCCCTTCGTCAAGCCGAGCTGCTCGTCACCCGAGGACCAGCCGGTGGCGCTGGGCGGGATCGCGGTGGGGGAAGTCGGTCCGCGTGTGGTTGCCCCTGGTCTCCCGGCGGGTCGCCGCCGCAGCCAGGAGCGCCTGACCCACGGTCAGCAGGTTCCGCACCTCCTCCACCTTCGGATCGGTGCTGGCCGGCTCCAGGCTGGCGGCAAGCCCGGACAGCTCGCGCTCGGTGGCGGCGAGGGAGGCGGCGCTGCGCAGCACGCCGGCGCCCCGGGTCATGGCCCGCTGGAGGCTTTCGCGCAGCTTGGCCGGGTCGGCCACGGGTCCCGTCCCGGCGGGGAAGGGGCGGGGGGCGCCGGCGATGATGCCGCCCACCACCTCGGGGCGCTGCTCCGGGTCGCCGAGGTGGGCCCGCATGGCCCCGGTCGGGTGGGCGCCCTGCCGGCCCGCCACCACCGCCTCGACCACCCGGGGGGCGAAGACCATGCCCTCGAGCAGTGAGTTGGAGGCCAGGCGGTTTGCACCGTGCACGCCGGTGCAGGCTGCCTCGCCGCAGGCCCACAGGCCGGGCAGCGACGAGGCACCGTCGAGGTCGGTGAGCACGCCGCCTGACAGGAAGTGGGCCGCGGGGGCGATGGGCAGCAGGTCGGTGGTGGGGTCGAGGCCGGCGGCGGCCAGCGAGGCGGCGATGGTGGGGAAGCGCACGGCGAAGTCCTCCAGGCCGGTGGCGTCGAGCCACACGTGGTCACCGCCCTCCTCCAGCACCTTGGCGGTGACGGCCCGAGTGACCACGTCGCGGGGCAGCAGCTCGTCGACGAACTGGCGGCCCTGGGC
>JBBPYZ010000206.1:0-6333 GCA_038199465.1 Acidimicrobiales bacterium
ACGAGGAACTCCCCGCCCTGCAGGGTGAACTCCTGGTAGCCGCCCTCGGCGGCCAGGACTGCTGCTGACTTCATGCGCTTCGCTCCTCGTGGGAAGTGTCTGTCACGGGCACCGGGGTGTCCGGGGGGGTGAAGGGGCGGACGTAGATGTGCTGGGCGATGCGGTGGCTGAGGGTGCGGTCCTCACCATCGACCCGCAGCACCAGGGGACCGTCGAAGGGGTGCTTCTCGCGGACCTCGACCGACACCCCCGGGCGCAGCCCGAGCGTCTCGAGGAAGTCGATGACCTCTTTGTCGGTGGAGCCGGGGACGGCGACCACGGCTGAGTCGCCGGGCTCGAGGCTGTAGAGCGGCGGCAGGGCCTGGATCTCGGTGACCTCGGGCTCGGGGATCGGGAAGCCGTGGGGGCAGGTGGAGGGGCGGTGGAGGGCGACGTAGAGGCGCTCGAGCACCTCGTCGGGCAGGTCGTGCTCGAAGGAGGGGGCCAGCCGGTCGGCCTCGTTCCAGGCGTAGCCCAGCATGTCGGAGAGGAAGCGCTCGACCACCCGGTGGCGACGGATGGCGCCGACGGCCATGCGCCGCCCGAGCTCGGTGAGCTCGACTCCCTTGTAGGGGGTGTGGTCGGCCAGGAGCCGCTCGGCCAGGCGCTTGACCGTGGCCGTGACGGTTCCGGGGCTGACACCGAGGGCCTCGGCCAGGTCGCCGGTGTGGGCCGGGCGCGGGGCACCGCTGCGGGGAACGGTGAGCCGATACACGGCCTTCAGGGTCTCGCGTTCGGATTTCGACAGGGTTGCATCCATTGGTTTCAGCCGGCCGGACCATAGTTTTGCTCGTCCAAAACCGCAAGAGCCTCTTCCCTCCGTAGTGCATCTTCATGTAGTTTCATGCCGTGGCTCTCCTCCCGAACCTCCAGTCCCTCCACGCCGCCGCCGCCGCCGTCGACCGAATCGCCGACCAGGTCGACGCCGACGCCGCCTCGGTTGACCGCCTGGTCGAGGCCGTCCCCTGGCGGGGGCCCCGCCGGGAGCGGATCCTGTCCCTGGTGGCCGACGGGGCGGTCGGCACCGGCCGCCGCCAGGCCGGCGCCGAGCGGGAGCTGGCCCGCGCCCTGCGCGAGCTGGCCGGCGAGGTGGAGCGCGAGCTGCGGGTGCTGGCCGACCTGGCGGCCCGGGCCCCCCGCCCCCTCGAGGCCCTCCTGTCCCGGGCCCGGGCCCTGGCCGCCCACGCCGCCGAGGCGGCGGCCGCGGCCGTGCGGGGCATGGCCAGCATGGCCTTGGAGATGCTCACCGGCGACGTGGACGGGGCGGTGCGGGCCGCCCAGAACATGGTCGACCGGGCCGAGGACGCGCTGCGGTCGATAGCCCAGCGCCTCCAAGGGCTCCCTCCGCCCCACGACCCGGGCTGGCACCGGCTCGGCGTGGAGAGTCTGCAGTGGCAACCAGTGTGATGGCGGCGCACCAGCCCGTGGATCGGCGAGACCTGCGATGACCGTCCTGCCCCAGGACCTGCTGGTCGGCGGCGAGCCGACCGCCGTCCTGGCCGCGTCGTCGGCCCTCCACGAGGTGGCCTTCCGCACCGACGACGTGGCCCTCGACCTCGTGCGGGCGCTGGGCCCGGCGGCCACCACCGTGGCCGCCACCGTGCCCTTCGCCCCGGCGCGGGCCCTGGCCGTCAGGGCCGCGCTGGAGAACGTGGCGGCCGGCCCCGGCTCCGGCCTCGGCCAGGTCGCCAGCCTCTACGAGGCGGCATCCACCGAGCTGCGCCTCGCCGGCCAGGCCCTCGAGGCGGCGGGGATGGCCACCGCCCTGGGCCGGGGCCACGCGCTTGTGCTGAAGGGCGCCCGTCCGCAGATCCTCCCGGAGATCGATGGGGTCGACGTCCGGCGGGAAGCCCTGGCCCTCGGGGGGTCCAGCGGACCGGCCGGAGCCAGCGCGGCACTGGGGATGCGCCTCGTCGAGCGGCCCGACGGCACCACCTTTTACGTCGTCGAGGGGACCCTCGGCGCCCGGGAGGCGACGGCGATCGGGGTGCAGGTCAACGGTGTCGGCGGCTTCGTCGAGGGGGCCGAGGGGGCGGAGGTCACGCTGCGCTGGGCGGTGCCCACCAGGGACGACGCCCTGATGCTGGTGGCCGCCCTCGGACCCGGCTTCCTCGCTCTGTTCTCCCGCGGCGAGCTGCCGGCGCCCACCGAGACCGCGGTGGCCGGGGTGGTATCGGCGACGGGGGTGGCCACCGCGCCGGTGCCGGTGGCCGGCGCCTCGGGCACGGCCGGCCTGCGCCGAGAGGTCACGGTGCTGGCCGACGGAAGCTCGCATCTGGCCCTCACCCTCAGCGGGAGCGGCCAGGCCGCCCTCCTCGGCCTGGCCGGCGTCGGCGGCGCCGGCTCGCTGCGCATCGCCCTGGAGCGCAACGCCACCGGGGCCATCACCCGCCTGAGCCTGACCACCTCTCAGGAGGTCGACCGGGGCCGGCACGGGCTGCCGATGATCGAGAACCTGAACCGGGAGGCGACGCTGGTGGAGCGGGAGTGGAAGGTGGAGCTCGACCCCCAGGCCCGGCACCACGCCGAGGCCGTCGCCGCGGCCCTGGCCATCGGTCAGGCCCCGGACCAGGCCGACGTTCGGGCCCTGACCCAGCTCGTCACCGGCCTCGCTTCCGAGGAGACCATCTACGACGTGCGCCACCAGCAGCTGTCGGTCAACGTCGCCCTCCCTGAGCTCGACTTCGGGGGCTCGGTGGGCGTGGACATCGCCACCCGGCGCAACCCCTGACCATCCGGGCGCCGGCTACCGCCTGTTCGACCCGTCGACCGGCGACTGATCCCCGTCTTCAGGAGGCGTCGTCGGAGGCGTCGTCGGGGGTGGTTCCGTCAGCGACCTCGTCGACATCGACGACGTTGGCCAGCTCCCGGCCCAGCGCTTCCTTCCGGTCCTGGCGGCTCACGTGGTAGGGCACCGAGGTGACAACGGTGCCCTTGCGCTGCAGGAGGGCCAGCTTGAGGGCCAGGGCCGTCTGGTTGTGCAGGGCGTTCTCGTACCAGTGCTTCACCACGAACTCAGGGATCAGCACCGTGATGGTGTCGTCATCCCACCGGGTCTCGAGCTCGTCGAGGAACGACAGGACGGGCTGCACCAGGTCGCGGTAGGGCGAGTGGACGGCGTCGAGGGGCACGTCGAGGCCCCGCTCGTCCCACTCCCGCTGCAGCTCCTCCATGTCGTCGGTGTCGTCGGCCACGTGGACCGCGGCCAGGTGGGTGGGCCGCATGCTCTTGGCGTATTGCAGGGCCTGCAAGACCCCGAAGTGGAGGCGCCCGGGCACCAGCACGACAACGGTGTGGTTGACCGCATGGGGCTTGACCCGGCCCGGCTCGAGGACCAGCGCCGCCCGCAGGGACCGGTAGTGGCGGTTGATGAGCAGGAAGACGCCGATGAAGGCGGGCACCACGACGAGGGGCAGCCAGGCCCCGCTCGAGAACTTGGTGACGGTGACGATGAGCAGCACCACGAAGGTGGCCATCGCCCCGACAGAGCTCACCGCCACGTTCACCTGCCAGCGCCGCTCCCGCCGACGGTAGGCCCGCCGGGCGATCCCCATCTGGCTCAGGGTGAACGAGGTGAACACGCCGACGGCGTAGAGGGGGATGAGGGCGTTGGTCACCCCGCCAAAGGCGGCCAGCAGGATCCCGGCGGCCACGGCCAAGAAGAGCACGCCGTTGGAGAACACCAGCCGGTCGCCCCGGTTGGCGAACTGGCGGGGCAGGTAGCCGTCCCTGGCGATGAACGAGCACAGCCGGGGAAAGTCGGCATAGGCGGTGTTGGCGGCCAGCGTGAGGATGCCAGCGGTGGCGATCTGCATGATCAGGTACAGCGGGCCTCCGCCGAACACCGCCCGTCCCATCTGGGAGAAGACCGTCTCCTCGTTGCTCGGGTAGGGCTTCAGGTGGTGGGCCAGCCACGCCGTGGTGAAGAACAGGGTGCCCAGGATCACCCCCATGAGCACGATGGTGTTGGCCGCGTTCTTGGCCGCCGGCTTCTTGAAGACCGGGACGCCGTCGGAGATGGCCTCGACCCCGGTGAGGGCCACCGCACCGGACGAGAAGCCCTTCAGGATGAGGAACAGGGTGAGGTTCCCGCCGCTGGCCAGGGTCCCCTCGAAGGCGGCCGGGTCAAAGGCGATGCGATCGAGCGGCGTTCCGAAGTACTCCTGGAACAGGCCGTAGCCGACCAGGAGGGACAGCATCCCGATGTAGAGGTAGGTGGGGCCGGCGAACACCAGGCCCGACTCCTTGATGCCCCGAAGGTTGGCCACGGTGATGAGGGCGATCAGGCCCAGGCCGAGGAGCACGCGCTGATCTCGCAGGCCCTTCAGGGCCGGGATCGAGGTGATGGCGGCGACCCCGGCCGAGATGGAGACGGCGACGGTGAGGATGTAGTCGATGAGCAGGGAGGCGCCGGCCAGCAGGCTCGGGTAGCGCCCCAGGTTCTCCTTGGTGACCATGTACGACCCACCGCCGTTGGGGTAGGCGAAGATCGTCTGGCGGTAGCTGACCACCACGATGGTGAGCAGGATGGCCACCCCGATGGCGATGGGCACCAGCGTGTTCAGCCCCAGGGCGAGGCTGGAGGCGCCGAGGGCGGTGACGAACAGGATCTCCTCGGTGGCGTACGCCGTGGATGAGATGGCGTCGGAGGAGAACACCGCCAGGGCTATCGACTTGGGGATCCTCTGGTGGTCCTGCTCCTCGGTGGCGATCGGTCGGCCGACCAGCACCCGCTTCAGCACGCTCATCGGGGCGCCACCCTAAGGCCGGCGCCCCGATCAGGTTGCGGCCTGGGAGCGGGGGGTCTTGACTCTGGCCCCATGCACGTCATCGTGGTGGGCTGCGGCCGGGTCGGTCGTGAGCTGGCGGTTGACCTCGAGGCCGGCGGTCACGCCGTCACCCTCATCGACAAGCGCAGCACCGCCTTCCGCAGCCTCCCCGAGCGCTGGACCGGGCAGTCCGTCGTGGGCTTCGGGTTCGACCGCGACACCTTGGAGAACGCGGGCATCAAGGAGGCCGGGGCGCTGGCGGCGGTGACCAACGGCGACAACACCAACATCGTCACCGCCCGCATCGCCCGGGAGACCTACGAGGTCCCCAACGTCGTCGCCCGCATCTACGACCCCCGGCGGGCTGCGGTCTACCAGCGCCTCGGCATCCCGACCGTTGCCACGGTGTCGTGGGCCACCGACCAGGTGATCCGCCGGCTGTTCCCCGAGCAGCGCTCGGTTGACTGGGTCGACGCCAGCGGCTCGCTCAGCCTGCTCGAGGTGGCCCTGCCCGACGGCTGGTGCGGCCACCGCCTGTCCAAGCTCGAGGGCCCCGGCTGGCGACTGGTGGGCCTGCACCGGGCCGGCACCACCCGACTTGCTGACGGCGAGGTCGTGGGCCAAGAGGGCGACGTCCTGCACGTCGCCGTCCGCAAGGAGCACGTCGACGAGCTCGACGCCCGCCTGAACGCCGGAGGATCCAACGCATGAAGGTCGCCATCTGCGGAGCCGGCAAGGTGGGCACCTACATCGCCTCCGACCTGCTGGCCGCCGGCCACGACGTCCTGGTCATCGAGAAGGACGCCGACCGGGTGGCCCGGGCCTGCGACCTCGGTGTGCGTTGGTTCGTGGCCGACGCCTGCGAGCTGTCCTCGCTGCACGAGAGCGGCCTGGCGGAGGTCGAGGTGGTGGTGGCGGCCACGGGCGAGGACCAGGTGAACCTGGTCATCTCCCTGCTGTCCAAGCAGGAGTTCGCCGTCCCCCGTGTGGTGGCCCGGGTCAACCACCCGAAGAACCACTGGCTGTTCAACGAGGGCTGGGGCGTCGACGTCGCCGTCTCCACTCCCCACCTGCTCACCGCCCTGGTCGAGGAGGCCGTCAGCGTCGGCTCGCTCGTGCAGCTCCTCCAGTTCGAGGGCGGCGACGCCAGCCTGGTCGAGGTCACCCTGGCCCCCAGCTCGCCGGCGGCCGACAAGGCCATCGTCGAGCTCAGCGTCCCCCGGGACGCCTCGATCGTGGCCCTGGTCCGCCAGCGCAAGCTGATGGTCCCTCGCGGCGACACCGTCCTGCAGGTCGGCGACGAGGTGCTGGCCCTGGTCACCAAGGAGTCCGAGGAAGCCGTCCGCCAGCTCCTCGTCGGCGTCGCCGCCGCCGTGCCGGGCGACTAGTGCATCCCCGCTGAAGTTACTCGCGTGTAGTTTGATGTGGTCATGCGTCTTGTCGCGAGGGTGGCTCATGTTCAGGGTTGAAGCGCTCGTGCTCACGGCCGAGGAGCGGTCTGAGCTTGAACGGCGGGCGCGGGCGC
>JBBPYZ010000207.1:0-2434 GCA_038199465.1 Acidimicrobiales bacterium
AGGGTGGGCCCCCAGAACAGCTCCAGCAGCCAGAGGCCGTCGCCCAGCTCCCGGACCGGGCACACGTCGGGATGATCGAAGGTGGCGTAGGCGTCGGCCACCATCGGGGCCAGCTCGGCGGCGGTGAGGCTGCCTTCCACGTAGGGGGCCATGACCTCGGTGGCCGTGTCGGCGTAGGAGCCCGGCGTCGAGCCCGCCGCCGGCAGGGCAGGCCAGGACTCCGGGACGTAGAGCCCGCCGTCGGCGGCCAGGCCGGCCAGGAGCACGTCGCCGAAGCCCAGCACCGGCGCCGCCCCCCGGGTGCTGAGGTACTTCACGAGTCGCCCAGCACCCGCAGCACGCTGCCGATGTTGTGGACCACGTCCAGACCCTTCAGGTCAGCCAGGGTGGACTGGACGTCGGCCTCCCGGGCCTCGTGGGTGATGAAGATGAGGCGGGCCTCCTCGCCCTCGGCACCGGGCCGGGTGGCCATGGCGTCCTGCTCCATCGAGCGGATGGACACCTGGTGGCGCTCGAAGACCTCGGCGATGGCCCGAAGCACGCCCGGGCGGTCGACCACGTCGAGGTTCACATAGAAGCGGGAGCTGATCTCGTCGATGGCCAGCACCCGGGCCTTGGCCAGGGCGTGGAGGCTGGCGTGGGTGCCCTTGCACCGGTTGCCGGCGGCGTCGACGAGATCGCCGAGCACCGCCGACGCCGTGGGGTAGCCGCCGGCGCCCCGCCCGTAGAACATGAGGCCGCCCACCGCCGCCCCCTCCACGAAGACGGCGTTGAAGCTCTCGTTGACGCTGGCCAGCGGGTGGGCCCCCGGCACCATCGCCGGGTGGACCCTGGCGGCGATCTCGGGCCGGGGGTCGCCGTCGGCGGCTTCGGTCATCTCCACGATGGCCAGCAGCTTGATGACGTAGCCGAGCCGGGTGGCGAAGGCGATGTCGTCGGCAGTGATGTCCGAGATGCCCTCGTGGTAGACGTCGCCGGCCACCACCCGGGCGCCGAAGGCCAGCGAGGCGAGGATGGCGGCCTTGGCCCCGGCGTCGAAACCCTCCACGTCGGCGGTGGGGTCCCGCTCGGCGAAGCCCAGGCTCTGGGCCTCGGACAGGGCCTCGCCGTAGCTGGAGCCGGCCTGGGTCATGCGGGTGAGGATGAAGTTGGTGGTGCCGTTGACGATGCCGGTGATGCGGGTGATGTCCTCCCCGGCCAGCGACTCCCGCAGGGGCCGGAGGATGGGGATGCCCCCGCCTACCGCCGCCTCGAAGAGGAGGTCGACCCCGGCGGTCTCGGCCGCCTCGAACAGCTCGGCCCCGTGGTTGGCCAGCAGCTCCTTGTTGCCGGTGACCACCGGCTTGCCGGCCTTGATGGCGGTGAGCACCAGCTCCCGGGCCGGCTCGATCCCACCGATCAGTTCCACCACCACGTCGACGTCGGGGTCGGCCACCACCTCGTCGGCGTGCCTGGTGAGGACACCGGGACCAGGGTCGACGGGACGCTCCCGGGTCAGGCTGCGCTCCGCCACCCGGGTGACCTGGAGCCGCAGCCCGGTGCGGGTGGAGATCTCGTCGGCCCGCTGCCGGACCAGGGCCACCAGCGGGGCCCCGACGTTCCCGCACCCGAGCACCCCGACCCTCACCACCGCGTCGTCCACGGGGCAACGCTACCGGCGAGCCGGTCCGACGCCCGAGCCTGTTCCGCCTCTGGTCAGGGCTGCTGCCACCGCTGGGTGGCGTCGGCCAGGAAGGTGAACAGCTTCTGCCCGGGGTCGAGGGGCACCGGCTCGCCGTCGTAGCGGTGGCTGCCCACCACGAAGAAGGCGTCGGGCGGAGCATCCCAGCCGACCTCGGTGAACCCCGACGCGGCGAACGCGTCGCGGATCATCGGTGAGGCGTCGGGCGGGCGGCGGTGGCGGGTCCAGGTCACGGTGGCGCCGGGCCGGCAGAGGGCGGGCAGGCGGGCGATGAGATCGGGGATCTCGACCTCGACGACGTTGCCGAGCACCCCACAGAACACCACCACCTCCGCCGGCGCCACCGGGACGTAGACGCCGGCCACGGTGGCGTCACCCGCCACCACCTCTACGCCGTCGAGGCCGGCCTCCTCGGCCGCCCGCCGGGCGTAGGCGCAGTTCTCACCCTCCCGCTCGACGAGGCGGGCCGATACGTCGCCGCAACGGGGATGGTGGGCCAAGGCGCCGATGACGTCACGGCCCTGGCCGGCGCACGCGCTCACCAGCCCGATCGGCCCCTCCCCGCACCCGTCCAGGGTTCGCCGCAGGTGCGCTTGCACCGCCTCCAACCTCCGGGCCAGCGGCGATTCCGGGATGTCGTAGGGCTCGTGCCAGGCCACCCAGTCGGTCTCCCTCATCACCCGAGTCTGCACTGCGTCTGGGCCCCTCGTTCGAGCGGTAAGCTGTCATCATGACAGATCTTGGAGCCGAATC
>JBBPYZ010000208.1:0-12535 GCA_038199465.1 Acidimicrobiales bacterium
CCGTGCTGCTGACTCACAACCTCGACGACTTCCCGATGCACGACATCCGGGTCGAGCCACCTGAGGTTGACGATGTGTGACGCATGGCCGAGACCGACGCAACCCTCAGCGCCCGGTGGCCACAGGTCAATCGGCACATTGGGCTTCCGAGCTCGGACGCGGACCCGCATCGTCGAGGAGGCGCGGGACCTGTTCCTCGAGAAGGGCTACGGCCGGACGACCGTTGCCGACATCGCGACGGCGGCGGGCGTCTCGGTCGAGACGATCTACGCCGCCTTCGGCAACAAGGCGACGTTGCTGCACAAGGCCTGGGACCTCACCGTCGGCGGTGATGACCAGGACATCGTGTTCCACGAGCGGCCGGAGGTCATGGCGATCCGCAACCAGCCCGACCTGGCCACGCGCCTGCTGCTGCACGCGCGCTTGTCGACGGCGACCGCGCAACGGATCGGGCCGTTCCAGCTGATGGTCCAGTCCGCCTCCGGCAGCGACCCTGCGGCCGCGGCGATGTTGGAGGAGATGGGGCGTCAGCGCCTCGCAGGTCTCTCGGTGATGGCAGCGGAAGCCGCGGCCACCCGGCAGCTGGCGGTCCCGGAGGTCGAGTGCCGCGACGTGTTGTGGGCGATGACGGACGGGACGC
The DNA here is from genome assembly GCA_038199465.1 of Acidimicrobiales bacterium. Lineage (GTDB taxonomy): Bacteria > Actinomycetota > Acidimicrobiia > Acidimicrobiales > JAUJNH01 > JAUJNH01. The sequence continues at coordinate 641 of JBBPYZ010000208.1, forward strand.
TCTGGCACCGGCTCGTCGTCGAGCGCGGGTGGACGAACGACCGGTTTGCCGACTGGCTAGGCCACATCTGGGTGACCTCCTCGTCGCCGGATGACGGGGCGACGGTGACTGTCCGCGTCGGGACACGTGTCATCGAGCGGTGCCGGGTCGAGAACCACGGGGCGTGAGTGGAGCGCGGGACGTCCCTCGGCCATGCCTGGAGCCCTGGGGCCCCGTCACCGGACCTCACGACGCCGATGCCCCAGTTCCGTCGGCCCAGAGCGACTCGAGCTGGGGCCGCAGCCGTGCGAGCTCCTCGAGGTGCGCAGCGGTCAAGGCAGCGAGGTTGGCCTGCGCCGCCGCTGTCAGCTCGACCCGGACGACCCGGTGGTCGTGCGGGTCGGCGACCCGGTGCACAAGTCCTGCCTGCTCCGCTCGGTCGACAAGCTCCACGACGCTGTGATGACGGAGCAGGAGGTGCTCGGCCACCTCGCCGATCGAGGGTGGGCGACCGTGCCCTCGGACGGCGAGGAGGAGCTGGTGTTGTGAGCTGGTCATGCCGACCGACCTGGCGTGGTCCTCACTCCAGCGCAGGAACCGGCGGAGGCCGTCGCGTAGCGAGAGCAGCCGCTCGTAGTCGTGGTCCGACAGCCGTTCGGCTTGAAACCTCATATCGATACACGATAGTATCGCTGCACGATGATTATGCAGACCTCCTCCCGGCGCCTTGTCCTTCTGAGCCTGATCGCTGCCACATTGGGTGTGGCGGGCGGGGGAGCCGCATGGGTCCTGGTGCGCCTGATCAGCCTGATCACCAATCTGGCCCTGTTCCACCGACTGAGCTCGAAGAACCCGATCCTCGGCGATCTCCACCCGGGATGGCCGCTGTTTGTGGCCGCCGTCTCGGGTGCCCTGGCCGTCAGCACGATGGCCAGGTGGGCTCCTCTCATCAAAGGACATGGGCTGCCTGAGGCGATGGAGGCGGTGCTCACCAAGCAGAGCCGCATCGCTCCCCGGACCGCCATCGCCAAACCGCTCTCGGCCGCCATCGCCATCGGGACCGGCGCCCCTTTCGGCGCCGAAGGCCCGATCATCGTGACGGGCGCCTCCATCGGCTCGCTGCTCGGCCAGGTCATCCGGGTCACGTCGTCCGAGCGCAAGATCCTTCTGGCCGCTGGGGCCGCAGCGGGAATGTCGGCCACGTTCGGATCCCCGCTGGCCGCCGTCGTCCTCGCCATCGAGCTCCTTCTGTTCGAGTTCTCCGTCCGGGCCTTCGTGCCCCTCGTCGTCGCCTCTGCAACCGCCGGAGCGATGCACTCGGTGCTGTTCGAGGAAGGTCCGCTGTTCAAGGTCCCACCGCACGATTACGCCGGCGCCGACGTCCTTCCTGCCTTCGTCCTCCTCGGACTGGCGTGCGGCGTGCTGGCCATCGTCCTCACCCGGGGCCTGTTCGTCGTCGAGAACGCCTACCGGCGGCTCCCCATCGGCGAGTTCTGGCATCCGGTCATCGGGGCCGTCGGCTTTGCCACCGTCGGCCTGTTCGTCCCCCGGGCCCTAGGCGTCGGCTACGACGTCATCGGCGATGTCCTCGCCGGACGCCTGGCCGTCGGCGTCGTCGCCGGGATCGCCGTCGCCAAACTGCTGGCTTGGTGGGTCGCCCTCGGCTCCGGAACCTCAGGCGGCACCCTCGCCCCGATCCTGCTGATCAGCTCAGCCTTCGGCACCATCATCGGGGCCGGCCTCAACGATGTCCTCCCCGGCCCGCAGGTCGCTCTCGGCGCTTTCGCCGTGGTGGCCATGGCCGCCACCTTCGGCGCCGCCACCCGGGCCACCTTCACCTCGATCGTCTTCGTCTTCGAACTGACCCGCGACTACAACGTGATCCTCCCCCTAATGATCGCCACGGTCCTCGCCGACCTCGTCTACAGCGCCGTCAACGAGGATAGCCTGATGACCGAGAAGCTCGCCCGCCGCGGCATGCGCATCGGCCGCCACTACGGCGTCGACCCCTTCACCACCACCACCGTCGCCCAGATCATGACGGCTGACGTGGTCACGCTGGACCCCGGCGCCACGATCGAGGTGGCCAGGGCACGCTTCGCCGCCGGCGGCCACGGTGCCTATCCGATCGTCCACGACGGGCGGCTCGTCGGCATCGTCAGCCGAGGCGATGCCCTTCGGGAGGGCTTCGAGGAGGGGGGCCGACTGCTCGACCACGCCACAACCGATGTCGCCACCGTTCGATCCGACGACAGCGCTCAAGCCGTCCTGCGGGTCATGGTCGACGAGCTTGTCGAGCACGTCCCCGTTGTAGACGACGGCCAGCTCGTCGGCATCTGCACCCGCACCGACCTTCTCAAGGTGCGGCGCACCCAGCTCGGCCACGAACAGGCTCAGCCCGGCCTCCGAGCCCGCGATGGCCTCCGACGACTACGTCGGCGCCGAAGCCGTCGCCCACACGATGAAACCACCGACCACGAGGAGCTCAGAACGTGACACAAGCGCAGCCAGCGAGGCGGTTGATGCTGAACAAGCCGGCGGACGCGTCCGCCTAGGCAGGCACGAGGAAGTCGATCACGACCTGGACCGGTCCGAGGACCTCGAGCGCATGGGGTACTCCAGGGGGGATCGCCTGCGAGCCGCCAGCTTCCAGCCTGATCGTCATGGGTGGGGCTGTGCGCATGGAGAAGCCGATCGACCCACCGATCACGCGCACCTGCGCCCACGTCCTGTCGGCCACACGATGATCCTTGCGGAGTCCTTTCGGCAGGCTCACCTCGTCGAAAGGGCCGACGGAGCGAACGACCTTCAAGCCGATCGGCAGCTCGGCACGATCGCACAACGGACAGTCGAGGGGCTGGCCCACCCGGGACGCCCGGCCAGCTTCGCTTTGAACCCAGAAGCGTTGACTCCACGGTGGCCGGTGACGCACGTGCTGGCCATGCGCGCACGACAGCTCCGCGATCCAGTCACCTGTGGCGTCCTGGCGAAACTCGTCAATGGTGCGGATCATGATCTCCGGCAAGGTGGCATGTTGGCTGATGAGCAGCGCCGCAAAGGTCGTTGGGGGTGACGCCATGACGAACATGGCCCGGCTCGACGGTCGCTGGCTCGCGGAGCCGAGGCTAAGGCAAGACCCGGCGGGCCTTGGCGGGTCGGGGCACTCGATGGTCGTCCGGGCGCGTGGAAGGCTGCTCGGGTGGGCAGGCTGTTCTCGTTCGAAGGCGTGGCGGTGGCCTTTCAGGGGGTGGCCATCCTGGAGGGGGTCGACCTGGAGCTGCCCGAGGGCGGCTGCACGGTGCTGGTGGGGCCGTCGGGGGCGGGGAAGTCGACGCTCCTGCGGCTCTGCAACCGGCTCGAGGCGCCCACCGTCGGTGTGCTGCGGTTCCGCGGCACCGACGTTTCATCGCTCGACCCACTGCGCCACCGGCGGCGGGTGGGGATGGTGTTCCAGCGGCCCATCGCCTTTGGCGGCAGCGTGCTCGACAACCTCCGGGTCGCCCGCCCGGAGCTGTCGGTCGACGCCGCCGCCGAGGCGCTAGATCAGGTGGGCCTTCCCCGACTGTTCCTGGAACGGGAGCAGGCGACGCTGTCCGGGGGCGAGGGCCAGCGGGCCTGCCTGGCCAGGACCCTGCTGACCGACCCGGAAGTGCTGCTGCTCGACGAGCCGGCAGCGTCGCTCGACGCCGCCGCCGCCGCCGGACTCGAGCGGCTGGCCAAGGAGCTGGCGGGGCGGGGCACCTCCCTGGTGTGGGTCACCCACGACGCCGCCCAGGCCGAGCGGCTGGCGGACCGGCTCGTGGTCGTCGAGCGCGGTCGGGTGGAGGCGCGGTGGATCTGACCGACGGGCCGGCGCAGCTCCTCGCCGCCACCCCCGACACCGGGCGGATCGGGCCCCTTGGGCTGGCGGCCTCGCTCGTCCTGGTGGCCGTGGTGGTGGTCGTCTCCCGATGGCGCCCCCTCGACCTCGGCCGCCAGGTCGTGGTGGCCTGTGCCCGCGCCCTCGTCCAGCTGCTCCTGGTGGGCATCGGCCTGGGCCTGGTGGTGGGCGACGGCCGCCCGCTGTGGCCGTCGTGGATCTGGGTGGCGGCGATGCTCCTCTACGCCGCCTGGATCACCGCACGGCGGGCCCCGGAGGTGGCCGGGCTCTTCGGCCTGGCCCTGCTCGCCCTGGCTGCTGCGCTGGCCGTCAGCCTGGCCGTGGTCTTCGGCCTCGGGGTGTTCCGCCTCACCTCGCGCACACTCGTCCCGACGGCCGGGCTCATCGTGGGCAACGCCCTCACCTCCACCGTCGTGGTCGCCCGGCGGGCCGTCGAGGACCTGCGGGACAAAAGGCCTGAGGTCGAGGCCCGCCTGGCGCTGGGCCTTTCCGCCGAGCAGGCAGCCCGCCCCCACCTCCGGTCAGCGCTGCGCACCGCCCTGTCGCCCCAGATCGAACGGACCCGGGCCGTCGGTCTGGTGGCCCTGCCCGGCGCCATGACCGGGCTCCTCCTGGCCGGCGTCGACCCCCTCGTGGCCGTGGCCGTGCAGGTCGTCGTCATGTACCTCGTGCTCGGCTCGGCCGCCGTGGTCGGAGCCGTCCTCGCCCTCGGGCTCATCCCCCGCCTCTTCACCGCCGACCACCGGCTGCGCCAGCTCCCGAGGCCGGCGGACACCGCCTGAGGGGGATCGACCCGGGGTGGCGGCCGAGGTCGGCGGCTCAGAACGCTCCTCGGGGCCGAGGGCGGGAAGTGAGGCACGTCGGTCTGACGTCGAGGGAAGGCCCAACCCTTCCCAGAAATCTATGAGGAGCAGGGCTGCGATCGTCCGGCACCTTCGAGCCCGTTCTGGTTGCAGCCGCCGACGGGCGTAAACTCGCCGAGGTGGCGCGCGAGGAAGAGGTCGTTCGGGTCGCAGAGATGTTCGGGGAGGTGGCCCGGTCGCTGGCCGCCCACGACGACCCGGAGGCGATCCTGACCAGGATCGTGCACCTGGCCGTGCAGCACCTGGAAGCGTGTGAGTTCGCCGGCTTCTCGATGGTCGAGGGACGTCGCATCACCTCGCCGGCCTCGAGCGGCGACGTCCCGAGGATCGTCGATGCCATCCAGGCCGAGGTCGACGAGGGTCCGTGCCTCGACGCCATCAAGGAGCATGCGGTGTTCCAGACCGGCGATCTCGCTCACGAGAAGCGCTGGACGAAGTTCGCGGCCCGAGCCCACGAGGAGACCGGCGTCAGCAGCATCCTCTCGATGCGGCTCTTCATCGAGGCGGACACGATGGGCTCGCTCAACCTCTACTCCACCAAGCCCGACGCCTTTGACGACAGCGAAGTCGCTATGGCCTCGGTGTTCGCCGCCCACGCCGCGGTGGCGATGTCCTCGGCCAAGCGGGAGGCGAACCTCGAGCGCAAAGCCGATACCCGGGACCTGATCGGACGGGCCAAGGGCATCCTCATGGTCCGTTCCGACATCGACGACGACCAGGCGTTCGAGCTGCTGCGCCGAGCCTCGCAGCGCCTCAACATCAAGCTCGTGACGGTGGCCGAGAAGGTCGTCGAACGCCGGCCCGACGATCCGCCCCTCTAAGGAGCGGCGCCCCCCGGCGGAGCGAACAGCGAGGCCAGGCGGTCGGCCCCCTCGCGGGCGATCGAGGCGTCGAGGGCGGCGGCCAGGACCTGCCCGGCGGTCTGGCGCAGCTGAGCCAGGGCGGTGGCCAGCTCGGCGGCGCGATCGCGGTCGAGGGTGCGCGGCCAGTCGGCGGGGAGGAGGTGGGCCTCGAACAGGGCGATGAACCGCTGGGCCACCCCGTCGGTCACCTCCGACAGGAGGGCCCACTCGTCGAGCACGGCATCGGCCGGCACGCCGAGGCGGATGAGTGCGGAGCCGGTGTCGAGGAACCGCTGGTCGGGGACGCGGAACCGGCCATCGTTGGTGATTTCAACCAGGCCCATCGCCGCGGCGCGCTGGATGAGACCCGGGGTGAGCGAGTCGGGGGGGAACTGGGCCAGCAGGTCGGCGGCGTCCAGCACCACCTCGTGGCGGCGGTTGAGCAGCACGTCAAGCTGCTGCTCGACCCCGACGAGGTCGGCCAGGTCCCGGCCCTCCTCCCAGGTCTCGAGCACCCGGCCGATGCCGGCGAGCGAGAAGCCCTGCTCCTGCAGGCGACCGATGAGGGCCAGCCGGGTGAGGTGGCCCTGGTCGTAGTACCCGGTGCGCCCCACCAGCCGAGGCCCGGGCAGCAGGCCCCGGTTCTGGTACAGCCGAACCATGGTGGTGGCCACCCCCGCCTGACGGGCCAGCTCGTCGAGGCGCATGTCCTCCGAGGGCTCCATCAAGCCGAACCTACTCGATGGCGTACCACTTAGTACGTGAGCATCTGCTAGCGTACTGACCATGAGCAGAGATGATGCCCTCCCGGGCAAGGAGGTGGGCGCCCTGACCGGTGGCTGGGTGCTGGTGGTGGGCGCCGCGGCGGCTGGCCTCATCTCGCTCTCGCTGGTCGACCAGGTCGTGCTGTTCGCCGTTGCCGTGGTGCTCCCCCTCGCCGTCGGGGGCCGGGCGTGGTGGTGGGCCGCGGCCGCCGGGTCGGCCCTGCTCGGGTTCCTGGTGCCCGTCGGCCCGGCCGGCCTGTTGGCTAGCCCGTTCCTGGCCGTCGCCCTGGTCCGGCTGGGCCAGCGCATCCGGACGGAGGGACCACCGGCCGCCTGGGGGCTGGCAACGGCCGCCGAGGTGGTGGCCACCGCCTACGCGGCGGTGGCCGCCGCCTTCCTGGCGCAGTCACGATTCGGGCTGGAGCTGCTCGACGTGCACGAGCCCATCATCGAGCTCACCGCCGTGCACTACTCCTTCGCCGGGACCGCCGCGCTGGTCCTCGCCGCCCACGCCCTCGACCTCGCCGTCGGTGGTTGGCGGCCCGTGGCCGTGGGCGCCGTGGCCCTCACCGCGGCGGCGCCGCCGGTCGTGGCCGCCGGCTTCGTCACCGTGGGAGCCGTGCCCCAGGTCGGTGGGGCCGTGCTGATGACGCTTGGGGTCTGGCTTACCGCCACCCTCCAGCTGCACCACGCCGTGGCGTCGCGGCGCCACGCCCTCCGCGCCGTCCTCCTGGTGGTGTCGGGACTGGCCGTGTGGGCCCCGATGGTCCTGGCCGTCGCCTGGGCCGCCGGGCAGCACTGGGACATCCCCGTCCTGTCGATCCCCGACATGGCCCGGACCCACGGCGTGGCCAACGCCTTCGCCTTCTGCCTGGGCGGCCTCCTGGCCCGGCGGCTCGGGGCGCCGGCCAGTCGCTCCGTCGCCGTGAGCGTGGCGGCATGAACCTCCTCGGCCTGCGGTTCGGGCGCCCGGACGAGACCGAGCTGGACCGCCTGCTCGCCGCCGCCCGGGCCGCGTCGCCCACCTACGACCACGTCGGGTCGACCCTCGACCCCGACCGGTGGGCCGCGCCGGCCATGCGGGTGCGCCACCGCACCGTCGGTCGCGGGCCGGTCGCCTTCGAGGCCGCCCGGCATTCGCTGCGCACCTGGGTGCCGCAGCTGGGCATCGGGGCCACGGTGGAGCCCGAGGGAGAGGCCGTCGTCGCCGGCGCCACCATCGTGATCGTGCTGCGCCGCGGTCCCCTCCACGTCGTCGCCCCCGACCGGATCATCGGCGTGGTGGACGAGCCACGCCGCTTCGGCTTCGCCTACGGCTCGCTGCCCGGTCATCCCGAACGGGGCGAAGAGAGCTTCCTGGTCGAGCACCTCGACGACGACACCGTCCGCGCCACCATCCGCGTCCAGGCCGGTCCGGGCACCCTGGCCGCCCACGCCGTCGCCCCGCTCGTCAGAGCGGTGCAGCACGCCGCCCTCGACGGCTACCTGGGCGCCATCGCCCGCCACGTCCACCACCCGCTCCCAGGAGGAACAGCATGAGACCCCCCAGGCTCGCCGCCGTCGTCGAACGGCGACTGCTCATCAACTACCGGGCCGACCCCGACGTCGTGGCCCCCCTGCTGCCGGACCGGCTCCGGCCCCAGCTGGTCGACGGCGCCGCCGTCGTCGGCGTCTGCTTCATGCGGCTCGGCCGGCTGCGGCCGCTCGGCTGGCCGTCGGTGGTCAGCCTCAGCAGTGAGAGCGCCGCCCACCGCATCGCCGTCGAGTGGGACAGCGGCGGGTCGGACAGCGGCGGGTCGGACAGCGGCGGGTCGGACGGCGGCGGGTCGGACGGCGGCGGGTCGGACGGCGGCGGGTGGGACGGCGCGGAGGGGTCCCGGCGCGGCGTCTACATCCCCCGGCGCGACAGCGCCGCCCGGCTCAGCGTCACCGCCGGCGGCCGCCTCTTCCCCGGCGTCCACCACCGAGCCGACTTCGACGTCGCCGAGACCGACGACTCGTTCCGGGTCGCCTTCGTCGCCCACGACGGATCGGCCAGTGCGGCGGTGGCGGCCACGCTGTCGCCCACGCTCGGCGGCCGTCTGTTCTCCGGAGCCGAGGAAGCCTCCGCCTTCTTCCAGGCCGGCTCGGTCGGGTTCTCCCCGCAACGGGAGGGGTGCGGCCTCGAGGGCGTCGAGCTGCGCACCGACCGGTGGGCCATCGAACCGGTGAGGGTTGACCACGCCGAGTCCTCGTTCTTCGCCGACCCCGAGCGCTTCCCCCCGGGATCGGTCGAGCTGGACTGCGGCCTCGTCATGCGCCAGGTGCCGGTGACGTGGGCCCCGGTCGGGGCGTTCAATCCGAAGCAGCCGTCCCTGGTGGAGCGCCCGTCAAGCCGGCAGGAGGCTGGGACGTGCTGAGCTGCGTCCTCCTCGGAGAGGCCGGCCCGGCCCATCGATCGAGCCCCGTGGTGCCCACGATCCTGCGCGGCGTCCTCTTTGTTCCCGCCGCGCTCCTCGCTCTCGTAACCCCAGCGAACGTGGGCTACTTCGGGGCCAACATCGTCCTCGTTCTCCTCATGGCAGCCCTCATCCCCGCCGCTCTGGTGTGCTGGGTCGCGGCATCGGGGGGCAAGGCAGGAGACCGTTGGACGGTGGGCTACGTGGTGGCCTGGCTCGTGGTGATGCTCGTCCTTCCGGGGATCCTGGACCTGTTCGGCGTCCTCGTTTGAGGGGCCGATCTGCCTCGGGCGGTGGCACCGCCTGATCGACCTCAGGGGGCGTCAGGAGTGACGTCGTGACCTCCACGGCGAGGTGCTGGCCGCCGGGAGGATCGGACCGCACGCCGCGCCCCTGTGAGGAGCAGGAGGGCCAGCGCCGGTGCTGGTGTTCCTCAGAGGCGTCCCAGGCGTCATTTCCGACAGCTGTCATGACTCTGAGGAGCCCAGGGGTCGTAAGTGGCCTCCTGGCTCCTCAGAGGGGCGGCCTTACCCGCGTCCGTCACTCCAGGAGAGCGCACCCGATTGAGGGGCGGCGGCCAGGACGTTCGATCGTGGCGCTGAGCCGGTCTGCTCCAGCAGTCGCCGGGTCTCGTACGGGCGATCGGTATATCACCAGTACGCTGTTGCGCGGTGGCGGTGCCGTTCGGCGCCTCCACGGTCGAGTGCAGGCGCTGATCCACGCGCCGAGGTTCCGCTCCTGGAGCGGGCAGCCGCAGCATCCACGGCCGCCCAACTCCACAGCAAGGAACCTGCCCATGCCTGCCAGCCACCCCAACAGCGGCGCGCCGCGCCCCGGCCCCCGACGATCCCCCCGCTCGGCCCAGCCCGCCGACGCCCGCCGCCAGCCCCGCCCCCACAACGGGCGCCCGGCGGCCTCCCCTCAGGCGGCCCGTCCGGTCGCCACCCCCCTCCCTGCCGATCGGCTCCCGCGTACCCCCGAGGGCCCGCCGGCCACCACGTTCGCCGAGCTCGACGTGCCCGCCCCCATCGTCGCCGCCCTGGCCCGCCTGGGCGTCGTCACGCCCTTCCCCATCCAGGCCGCCAGCATGGCCAGCTCCCTGTCGGGGCGTGACGTGCTCGGCCGGGGCCGCACCGGCAGCGGCAAGACGGTGGCCTTCGCCGTGCCGGTGGTCGCCGCTCTCGCCGCCTCGGGCCGCACCACCAGGCCCGGAGATCCCCGAGCCCTGATCCTGGTCCCGACCCGAGAGCTGGCCGCCCAGGTGGCGGCCGTCCTCGAGCCGCTGGCTGCGGCCATGGGCCAGCGGGTCACCACCATCTACGGCGGCGTCGGCCAGGCCCCCCAGGTGGCCGCCCTGAAGCGGGGGGTCGACATCGTCGTGGCCTGCCCCGGCCGCCTCGAGGACCTCATCGGCCAGCGCCACTGCGCTCTCGACGCCGTCGAGATCTGCGTGCTGGACGAGGCCGACCACCTGGCCGACCTCGGGTTCCTGCCCGTGGTGAAGAAGCTGCTGGACCGCACGCCCACCGACGGCCAGCGCCTGCTGTTCTCGGCCACCCTCGACCGGGGTGTCGACGCCGTGGTCCGCCGCTACCTGCGCAACCCGGTGACCCACTCGGTCGACGCGGTCGACGAGCCGCCGCCGATGCTCGAGCACCACGCCTTTACCGTCGAGCCCGGCGACAAGGCCGCCGTCGTGCGGGAGCTGGCCTCGGGGGTCGAGCGCAGCCTGCTGTTCACCCGCACCAAGCATGCGGCCAAGAAGCTGGCCCGCCAGCTGGCCGACGGCGGCGTGCCGGCCGTCGACCTCCACGGCAACCTGTCGCAACCCCAGCGCCTGCGCAACCTGGCCGCCTTCGCCGACGGCTCGGTGCGGGTGCTGGTGGCCACCGACATCGCAGCGCGGGGCATCCACGTCGACGACATCGCCCTGGTCGTCCACGTCGACCCCCCCTCTGAGCACAAGGCGTACCTGCACCGCTCGGGTCGCACCGCCCGGGCCGGGGCCGCCGGCCTGGTGGTCACGGTGATGACGCCGGCCCAGGAGGGTGAGGTGCGGGCGCTGGTCCGCCTGGCCGGCATCCGCCCGACGGCGGCCAAGGTCCGCCCCGGCGACCCCCGCACCCTGGCCCTCACCGGTCCGGCCGCCGCGGCCCGCTTCGTCACCGTGGCCGCCCCCGCCCCCCAGCCGGCCCGTCCGCCCCGGGTGGGCCGCAGCAGCCGCCCGGCCAATGGCCAGGCCCGGTCCCAGGGCCGCCGCCGCTGAGGCGAGGATCCCGATCGCGGCATCGGATCGCCCGCGGTGGGCGAACCGCTGGCCACCGACCCGATCGCCATCGCCCCGGCGTTGCTGCAGCCCACCGGTAGCGTTCCGGCGGTGAGCGACGCCGGGACCTCCGCCGACGAGGATCAGCCCGCCGCCCGGGAGTGCCCACTTCCGGTTGCAGGAGAGACCACAAGTGGGCACTCCCGCGGGGACGGTGACGGGGACGTCGACGTGGTGGTGATCGGCAGCGGGTTCGGTGGCAGCGTGGCCGCCCTCCGGCTGGTCGAGAAGGGCTACCGGGTGGCGGTGCTCGAGGCCGGGCGCCGCTTCGACGAGTCCAGCTACCCGAAGACGTCGTGGCAGCTGCGCTCGTTCCTGTGGCTGCCCCAGCTGGGCTGCTTCGGCCTGCAGCGCATCTCGCTGCTGCGCGACGTGATGATCCTCTCGGGGGCCGGCGTCGGCGGCGGTTCGCTGCTCTACGCCAACACCCTGTACGAGCCACTGCCGCCGTTCTACGACGACCCTCAGTGGGGCCACATCACCGACTGGCGCGACGAGCTGGCCCCGGCCTACGACCAGGCCAAGCGGATGCTGGGCGTGGTGCCCAACCCCACCCTCACCCCCTCGGATGAGGTGCTGAAGGCCACGGCCGAGGAGATGGGCGTGGGCCACACGTTCCACACCACCCCGGTCGGGGTGTTCTTCGGCGAGCCGGGCGCCCTCGTCGACGACCCCTTCTTCGGCGGCGTGGGGCCGTCGCGGCGGGGCTGCATCGAGTGCGGCGAGTGCATGACCGGGTGCCGGCACGGGGCCAAGAACACGCTGCTGAAGAACTACCTCTACCTGGCCGAGAAGGGCGGAGC
>JBBPYZ010000209.1:0-4702 GCA_038199465.1 Acidimicrobiales bacterium
CACCCAGCCCAGCACGGCGATCTGGTCGAGGAGCCCGGTGTTGCCGCTGCCGGCCCAGGCCTCGCCGCCCAGGTCGCCCAGATGGAGGAAGCCGAGGGCGCCGATCCGGTAGTTGCAGGTGACCACGACCACGTCGCCCCGAGCGGCCAGCCGGCTTCCGTCGTACCAGGGGATGGCGCCGGCCCCGGTGGTGAAGCTGCCACCGTGGATCCAGACCAGGACGGGCCGGGCCGCCGCCGGGTCGGCGCCCGGGGTCCACACGTTCACGGTCAGGCAGTCCTCGTCCATCTCGCCGTAGCCGCCGAAGGCCCGCTCCAGCGGGCCCTGCCGCTGGGGGGCGACCGGCCCACGCTCGGCCGCCAGACGCTCGCCCTCCCACACCGTCGGCGGCTGCGGTGGCCGCAGGCGCAGGGGCCCGACCGGGGGCGCCGCGTAGGGGATGCCGCGGAAGGCGGTGATCCCCTCCATCCCGCCCTCGACGCCCCGCACCAGCCCGGCGGTCGTGAGGACCAAGGATTCCATCCCCGCAGTCTCCCCGCTGTCGTTGGGCACCACTCGATCAGCTAGCCCACCACCCTTTCCCCCACCTGCGAGCCTACGGTCGCCATCGTCGGCTCGCTACGCGCCGGGTGGCAGGCTTTCGACCGGCCCAGGGAAGGACCCAGCATGAACTTCAACGAAACGGTGGAGAACGTCGGCAAGGCCCTGGACGCCGTCGGTGTCGCCGCCATCGTCATCGGTGCGCTGGTCGCCACCTTCATGACGCTGCGACCGTGGCCACCGGGCGACGCCGAGTACCGCCTGTACCGCCAGCGGCTCGGGCGGGCCATCCTCCTGGGCCTCGAACTGCTGGTGGCGGCCGACATCATCAGGACCGTCGCCGCCACGCCGACCTTCGAAAGCGCCAGCGTGCTCGCCATCATCGTGCTGATCCGGACCTTCCTGAGCGTCAGCCTCGGCGTGGAGCTCGAGGGACGGTGGCCGTGGAGCCCCCGGCGACAGGGAGCCGTCCCGGAGGCCGGGGGCGAGCGGCACGGCGCACAGGCGTAGGTGGTCCGCTAGCGCCGGTGCTCAGTCGGCCGCCTCGTCCCGGGCCGCCTCGACGCTCGGACCTGTTTCTTGCGTGGGCTCGCCGTCTTCATCCTGGGTCATCACAACCACGCTCTCGTTGCCCTTGCCGTCAAAGACCGACATCTGAGGAACACCGCCGGTCTCCTGGGCGAACCCGGCGCGGATGCCTTCGCCGGGTTCCGCCCGGTGCTCGGACTTCGTGCCCTGGCCCATCACACCCTGCCGATCCGGTGCATCGTAGGCGTCGGTAAAGTTCGCCTTGGTGTCGGTCTCGTCGTGCCGCTTGCCAGCAGCATTGTTCTCTGCTGCGGTGAGGTCGCGTTCGTCAGCCAAAAGATCCTCCAGTGGGTCGAGCAGGTGAGGCGGACGTACCCCGCGACTCGAAGCCGGAAACGCCCGCCGGCCCGGCGACGAGGCCGTCGGTGGCCGGGGAGGTCGCTGTCACCGACGTCGGTAGGGTCACCGCCGTGGCTGCGCCGGGACCGACAGCGCTCGGGCGTGGGGTGATCGTCGGCGTCGGCCAGGAGGTGCCCGGGGCCTGGGCCGGGGTGCCCGAGGTCGTGGTCGATGAGGCCAGGCTGGGTGAGCCGGCGTCGGTGGTGGCGGCGCTGCACGCGGCATGGGCCGAGCGGGCGCCGGTGGTGGTGCGCCTGCTGGTCGATCCGGCAGGGTTCCGCCGGCCGGCTGCCTACGACCCCGACCCGCTGCGGGCAGGCCCGTCGTTCGAGCCGTGGCTCGACCGGCTCCACCACCTGGTGTGGGCCAACACCTACGACGCCCGCGGCGGCGAGCCGGTGTGGTGGTGGGCGCGCAAGGCCCAGCGCCTCGGGGCCACCGAGGGCGGCCCGGCCGACGTGGTGCTGGCCGACGGCACCCCGGCGTGGGTGGACGGGGGGCCGCGGTCGCCGCTGCCGGCCGACGCCCTGAACGGCCATGCCGTGGTCCACGGCGAGGACGTCGAGCTGGGCCGTCTCGCCCACCAGCCCGAGCCCCGCCCGCCCACCGCCGAGCTGGCCTCCGACCAGCTGGCGGCGGTGGCCCACGGGTCGGGGCCTGCCCGCATCGTCGCCCCGGCGGGGTCGGGCAAGACTCGGGTCCTCACCGAGCGGGTGCGCCACCTGGTGCGCGACCGGGGCTACGACCCGGCTTCGGTGCTGGCCGTCGCCTTCAACGTGCGGGCCAAAAAGGAGATGGAGGCCCGGCTGGTCGACGTTCCCGGTGTGCGGGTGCAGACCCTGAACGGGCTGGGCTGGTGGGTGCTGCGCCGGGCCCGGGGCGATGGCCTGCGGGTGCTGGGCGAGCGGGACGTGCGCGACGTGGTGGGCCGGCTGGTCGAGGTGCGCCGGCGCACCAACACCGACCCGATCTCGCCCTACCTCGACGGGCTCTCCCGCATTCGCCTCGGCCTGGTCGACCCCTCCCAGGTCGAGGCCGAGCTTGACGGCGAGGCCGACGGTCTGGCCGAGCGGGTGTGGCCCACCTTCCGAGAGCGGCTGGCCGGGGCCGGCGGGGTCGACTTCGACGAGCAGGTCTTCGGGGCCGTCGAGGCGCTGCTGGCCGACGGCGACCTGCGACGCTGGGCCCAGGCGCGGTGCCGTCACCTGCTGGTCGACGAGTTCCAGGACCTCACCCCCTGCCACCTCCTGCTCGTACGCCTTCTGGCCGCCCCGGGCCTCGACGTGTTCGGCGTGGGCGACGACGATCAGGTGCTCTACGGCTACATGGGCGCCACCCCCCGCTTCCTCATCGACTTCGGGCACTGGTTCCCCGGGGGCGGCGCCCACCCGCTCGAGGTGAACCACCGCTGCCCGGCGGCGGTGACCGGCGCGGCCGCCGCCCTGCTGCAGCGCAACCAGGTGCGGGTGCCCAAGGTCATCCGTCCCGGCCCGGACGTCGATCCCGACCCGGCCTGCCTCCGGGTGCGGCGCCACGCCCCGGAGCGGGCGGCCACCGAGGTGGTCGAGGCGGTGCGGGGCTGGCTGGAGGGCGGCGCCGCCCCGGCCGACCTGGCCGTGCTCACCCGGGTCAACAGCCTGCTGCTGGCCCCCCAGGTGGCCCTGCGCGAGGCCGGGGTGCCGGTGGCCAGTGACCTGGGCGAGGAGGTGCTGCGCCGCACCGGGGTGCAGGCGGCGCTGGCCTACCTCCGCCTGGCCGCCGACCCGGGGGCCATGGCCGGCGCCGACATCTCGGCGATCCTGAAGCGGCCCAGCCGGGGGGGCCTTCCCCAGTGGCTGCCCGATCGCCTGGCCAAGCGGGGCTCATGGTCGGTGCGCTCACTCAGCCAGCTGGCCGACACCCTGCAGAAGGACCGGGAGCGCCAGAACCTGCAAGTGGTGGCGTCCGACCTGGAAGGCCTGGCCGTGGCGGCCCGGGGCGGCGTGCGAGAGGTGCTCACCTTCGTGCGCGACGACATCGGCCTGGGCCAGGCCATGGGCCTGCTCGACTCGTCCAAGGGGGCCCAGGGCGGCTCCAACATCGACGACCTCGAGGCCCTGCTCCAGCTGGCCGACCTGCACGACGAGATCGTCACCTTCGAGGGCTGGCTGCGGTCCCACCTGGCCCAGGGCACCGACGAGGCCGGCGTCACCCTGGCCACCGTCCACCGGGTGAAGGGCCAGGAGTGGGACCGGGTGGTGCTCTTCGGGCTCACCGACGGGATCAGCCCCCACCGTCTCGCTGTCGACCTGGAGGAGGAGCGCCGGGTCGTCCACGTCGGCATCACCCGGTGCCGGCGCAGCGTGGTGGTGCTGGGCGACGCCGGCCGCCCTTCGCCGTTCCTCGACGAGCTTGAGGGCCGTGACCCGCCGGTGCGCCGTACGGCGCGTCCGCAACCGGTGGTGGCCCTTACCTCCCGCCCCGCCCCGGTGCCGATCGTGCCCGGCGACCCGGGGGTGTCGGCCGCCCTGCGGGCCTGGCGCACCGAGAAGGCCAGGAAGGAGGGCAAGCCGCCGTACATCTACCTCACCGACGCCCTGGTCGAGGCCATCGCCACCAGGCGCCCGTCCACCCTGTTCGAGCTGCGGGCCCTCCCCGGCATCGGCCCGAAGAAGCTGGACGAGTACGGCGAGGACATCCTGGCGGTGATCCGCGAAGCCGGCGCGGTTCCGGACGCCGGGGCCGACGAGGACGGGGACCCGTGAAGGCAGATCGTCGGCCCGCTGCCGAGCCTCGACCTCAGCGCGACCTGTCACGAGATCTAGGACGAAGCGCGCTGGGCCCGCCGGTGACCCCCGACCTCAGCGCGACCTGTCACGAGATGGGTGACGCGGGCACACCGAGGTCCGCTGGCAGTCGACCGGCGGTTGTGGCCAGCGCCGCCGCCGCCGTCGGTTCCGGTGCCTGCACCGGCGGGAGCGCTGGTGCCACCTCGGCCCGGGCCTCGCTCAGCCCCAGGTGCCAGCGCAGCACGGCGATCCACACGCCGGTGGCGCCCAGGATGTGGAGGCCGACGAGAAGCGCCGGCACGCCCGTGAAATACTGGGTGTAGCCGAGGACCGACTGAGCGGCGGCCACGGCGACGGCCACCGAGCCCCGGCGCAGGGCAGCCGGCGACGCCCCCCGGCGCCAGGCCAGAACGAGGGTGGCCAGCAGGGCGGCGGTGAAGAGCTCGACCAGCACACCGTGGACCTGG